>JAKAHU010000144.1 GCA_021825385.1 Chloroflexota bacterium
ACTGGCGCCGCCCAGGGAGGCGTGTGCGCCGCCCTGGGCAACCAGGAGGAGGACCACTGGGAGTGGCACATGTTCGACACCATCAAGGGTGGCGACTACCTGGTGGACCAGGACGCGGCCGAGGTGCTCGCCCGCGAGGCCATCGAGACGGTGATCGAGCTCGAGCACATGGGCCTGCCGTTCAACCGGACGCCCGAGGGGAAGATCGACCAGCGCCGGTTCGGCGGTCACACGCGGAACTACGGCGAGGGTCCGGTCATGCGGGCCTGCTTCGCGGCCGACCGCACCGGCCACATGATCCTGCAGACCCTGTACCAGCAGTGCATCAAGCACGGGGTCAAGTTCTACGACGAGTACCACGTCGTGGACCTGATCTCGGAGGGCGGCGACCTTGGCGCGGGGGGCCGGGCCTCGGGCGTCGTCGCCTACCGGATCGCCGACGGCGAGCTGGCGGTCTTCCGCGCCAAGGCGGTCATGCTCGCGACCGGCGGCTTCGGCCGCATGTTCCGGGTGACGTCCAACGCGTGGAGCCTCACCGGCGACGGCGCGGCCCTGACCTACCGCCACGGGCTCCCGCTGGAGGACATGGAGTTCTACCAGTTCCACCCCACCGGGATCGTGGGGCTGGGGATCCTCCTCTCCGAGGCGGCCCGCGGCGAGGGCGCCTACCTGCTCAACAATGACGGCCAGCGGTTCATGGAGCGCTACGCGCCCAAGCTCATGGAGCTGGCGCCCCGCGACATGGTCAGCCGCGCCATCTACCAGGAGATCCGCGCCGGGCGGGGGATCGACGGCAAGGACTACGTCTACCTGGACGTGCGCCACCTCGGGCGCAAGAAGATCGACGAGAAGCTGCCCGACATCACGGACTTCGTCCGCGTCTACCAGGGGATCGAGCCGTACACGGACCCCATCCCGATCCAGCCGACGGCCCACTACGCGATGGGCGGCATCCCCACCAACCTCAACGCCCAGGCGACGCGCGACGCCGCCAACACGGTCGTGCCCGGGCTGTACGCGGCGGGCGAGGCGGCCTGCGTGTCCGTGCACGGCGCCAACCGGCTGGGCACCAACTCGCTGGTGGACCTGCTGGTGTTCGGCCGCAGGGCCGGGCGTCAGATGGTGCTCGACGTCAAGGGCGCCGACATGCCGGCCGTCACGGAAGCGGCCGCCGAGCCGGTGCGCGCCGAGCTGGAGGCGTTCCGGGCCCGCCCGAAGGGCGAGCGCAAGGAGGCGATCCGCACCGAGCTCGCCGACGTGATGATGGACGACGTCGGGGTCTACCGGACGGGAGAGGCGCTCGAGCGCGCCCGCGCCAAGGTGGACGAGCTGCGCGACCGGTACACGCGCGTCAGCGTGGACGACAAGGGCACCACCTTCAACACGGACCTCCTCGAGGCCCGCGAGGTGGGCTACCTGCTCGAGACCGCCCAGACGATGGTGGCCGCGTGCATCAACCGCAAGGAGAGCCGCGGGGCGCATAGCCGAGAGGACTTCCCCGAGCGGGACGACGTCAACTTCCTGAGCCATTCGCTCGCGACCAAGGGCGCGGACGGGGCGGTCGAACTGGACTACAAGCCAGTGACGATCACCAAGTTCCAGCCCAAGCCGCGCGTCTACTGAGCGGAGGCACGACGATGCAGATCGAACTGCGCATCCTCCGCTTCGACCCGGAGCGCGACCAGAAGCCCCACGAGGAGAGCTACCGCGTGGAGGCCGGCCCGATGGACCGGGTGCTGGACCTCCTCCACAAGGTCAAGTACGAGCAGGACGGGACCCTCACCTTCCGCCGGTCGTGCGCCCACGGCGTGTGCGGGTCGGACGCGATGCTGATCAACGGCCGCAACCGGCTGGCCTGCAAGATCCGCGTGGACCAGCTCAAGGGCCGGCGGATCACGGTCGCGCCGCTGCCGGGCCTGCCGGTGATGAAGGACCTCGTCGTTGACATGGATTCCTTCTTCGCCAAGTTCCGGAGCGTGCAGCCGTACCTCCAGGCGGACGACCCGGACCCCGAGCGGGAGCGGCGCCAGTCGGCCGAGGACCGCGAGGTCTTCGACGACACGACCAAGTGCATCCTGTGCGCCGCGTGCACGACCTCGTGCCCGTCGTTCTGGGCGCAGCCGTCGTACGTCGGGCCGGCCGCGATCGTCAACGCGCACCGGTTCATCTTCGACTCGCGTGACGACCACGCCGCGGACCGGCTGGAGATCCTGGCCGACGGCGACGGGGTCTGGCGCTGCCGGACCATCTTCAACTGCACGGACGCCTGCCCGCGCGGGATCCACATCACCCAGGCGATCCTCGAGGTCACCTCGAAGATCGTGGAGCACCACGCCTGAGCGAGGGGTCGCTCCCCGTCATCGCCCACCTCGTCATCCGCACCGACGGCGCGGCCCGGGGCAACCCGGGCCCCGCCTCGCTCGGCGCGGCGCTCATCGACGGCGCCCGGCCTGACGCGCTGGAGCCGTTCGCGCCCCCGGACGCCACGATCAGCCAGGCGCTCGGCACGCAGACCAACAACGTGGCCGAGTGGACCGGCGTCGTGGAGGCGCTCCTGCTGGCGCGGCGGCTGGGCGCGGAGAAAGTGGACCTGTTCCTCGACTCAAAGCTGATCGTGGAGCAGCTCCACGGCCGCTGGCGGGTCAAGGACGCCAAGCTCGTGCCGCTCCACGCCGAGGCGAAGCGGCTGCTGGGAGGCTTCCGGCGCTGGTCCGCGACCCACGTGCCGCGGGCACAGAACGCCACCGCGGACCGGCTCGCGAACGAGGCGCTGGACCGCGTGGCGGCCGGCGGCCCAGCGCGGGTGGCCCGCGCCCGGCGCGTCGCCCCCGCCGAGGGCGGGGGAGGGACATGATGGCCGATCTGCCCGTGGTCCTGTGCTATGGCGACTCCAACACCCATGGCGCCGATCCGGCCACAGGGGGCCGTTTCGGCTTCGGCGTCCGCTGGCCCGGCGTGCTGGCGGCGCTGCTCGACGGCGAGGCGCGCGTGATCGAGGAGGGCCTCAACGGCCGCACCACCGTGCGCGAGGACCCGTACGTCCCCGGCCGCAACGGCCTGGCGTACCTCGGGCCCTGCCTGGCCTCGCACGCCCCGGTTGACGTGGTCGTGATCATGCTCGGCACCAACGATCTCAAGGCGACCTTCGCCCTCCCCGCGACCGAGATCGCGGCCGGCGCGGCGACGCTCGTGGACGCGGCGCTGCGCTCCATGTCAGGCCCCGCGGGCGGTTCGCCGCGCGTGCTGCTGGTCGCCCCGCCCGCCATCGGCCCCGCGAGCGAGCCCATGGAGGTGTGGGGCTTCGCCGGCGCCGGCGCGCGAAGCGCCGAGCTGCCGCGCCTGTACCGGGCCATGGCGCGGCGAGCCGGCGCGGCGTTCCTTGACGCCTCGGCCATCGTGTCGGCGGACCCGGCCGACGGGGTCCACCTCTCGCCCGCGAGCCACCGGGCGCTGGCGCACGCCGTGGCGGACGCCATCCGGCCGCTGCTGGGCGGGGCGTAGCGGCCGGCGCCGCCCAGCAGCGGCGTCCCCGCGTACAATCCGCGGGCCAGCGAGGCGGCCGGACGGCCGCGCGCCCGCCGGGCAACCGACGGGCGTGAGGAAAGTCCGAGCTCCCCAGCGCAGGGCAGCGGGTAACGCCCGTCCGCCGCGAGGCGAGGACCAGTGCCACAGTGACGATGCCGACCCCTCGGGGTCGGAGTGAAACGCGGCAAACTCTGCCCGGAGCAAGGCCAAATAGGAGGGCGCAACCCCGGTTCGCCGGGGGGAGAGGCGCGCTGCCCAGCCCTCGGGTCGGCTGCACGAGCCGTCGGGCAACCGGCGGCCTCAGATGGATGGCCGTCACCGCGGCGCGAGTCGCGGTACAGAACTCGGCTTACAGGCCGCCTCGCTGGCGCCTCACCTGATCCCACGCACGAATCAGCCCCTCGTCGGCCTGCCGGCGGAGGGGCTGCGCTCAGTTCTGCACAGGTTTGGGGCCTTCGGCACCCGCCTCATCAGCGCGACGGCTCCAGGCTTCGCCGGACCGTCGGGAGAAGATCCGCCTTACGAGACGAGGTCCCTGCCCAGCGCCCGCAACGCTTCGATCGACGAGGGAATGAAGGAATAGGGACCAGACCTGCCACTAACCCTTCAATGTCAGCCGAGGACCCAAGGGCAGCGAGCGCGATGGTGCGCCCGCGAGAGAGGACGTCCTTAGGGGCCTGCCCGATGACCGCGATAGGTTGCCCGAAGTTGCGTGGGACGTAACTTCCGGCACAGTGAGGATCCTGACTAGCGGATCGGTAGCGACTTCATGGACCGAGGTCCAGGCTTGGAGCTTGACGGAGTTCGCCTGTATCCGTACATTGTCCGTACACTGACGAACAAGGAGCCTACCCGATGACCGCAATGCCGCACGCCGCGTCCCTCCCGACGCGCACGGCCAAGAGGGCGCGGCTCGACCTTCGGTTGAGCGCCGAGCAGAAGCGCCTGTTCGAGGAGGCCGCGTCCGCCACCGACCAGACCATGACCGAGTTCGTCGTCCAGTCTGCCGAGGTCGCCGCCCAGGAGGTCCTCGCCGACCGGACTCGGTTCGTCCTCGCGCCCGCGGAGTGGAAGGCGTTCTCGGCCGCGATCGACACCGAGCCGCGCGTCCTGTCGCGATTGGCCGCGTTCCTGGCCACGCCCTCCGTCCTCGAGCGGGAGTGAGCTATTCGCCGGCGGAGGCGATCTCGAGGAGCCACCTGACCGACGAGTTCGACTGCGGGTCGGACGCCCAGACCTCCTGGCTGCGCAGACACGCTCTCCAGGCCGACCTCACCGACTCGACCAAGGTCCGCGTCGTCACGCGCAGCGGCGAGCGCCGCGTCGTCGGCTACTACGCCCTCTCGGCGGGCTCGGTGGAGCTCGCTGACGCACCTGAGCGCGTTCGCAAGGGGATGCCGCGGTACCCGGTGCCCGCGATCATCCTGACGCGGCTCGGCGTCGACCGGGGCGAGCAGGGCAGAGGACTCGGGCGCGCGCTCGTCAAGGACGCGATCCTTCGCGCCGAGGCCGCCTCCCACTCGATCGGCGCGCGAGCGCTCCTTGTCCACTGCGAAACGGCGGAGGCCAAGGCCTTCTACCAGCGGCTCGTTCCCGACTTCGCGGAGTCGCCGACCGACCCGCTCCACCTCTACCTGCTGGTGAGCGACATTCGGCGAACCATCGCTGCCATCGAAACCCTTGGCGGCCCGGCCGAAGAGGACGGTGCGCCGGGGCTGCGGTGATCTTCGAGACAATCACCGATACCCGCGCGAACCCCAGCCCGGCCGAAGCGGCGGCAGGTCCGACAGGCCCGGGTCCCGGGGCGGTCGGTGCTCCCCGTCGTCCCCATCCCAGCGGCGGAGGTACGCGTCGGGGATGACGCCCCAGCCCCAGTACGGCAGGGGCTTTGCCGGGATGACCCCGAGCTCCTCCTCGGGATCGATGCGCTCCGGGCCGACCGTGCAGAGGTGGTTCCAGGAGTCGCCGAAGTCGAACTCGTAGACGAACTGCTCGCCGGGCCGGAGGCGCCCGAGGCGGGTCCGCCGGTCGTCGAGCGCGGGACCGAGCTCCTCCCAGTCCTCGTACGGCGTGGTCAGGCGGGTGCCGTCGGCGAGCTCGAACTGGTGCAGGTGGGCGCGGTCCCAGCGGGCGAAGCCGTCGTCGATCGCGTTCGCCAGCTGGGAGAACGTGTGCGTTCGCGCGGCGGCGAAGATGCGTCCCGGGCGAGGCCAGAGGTGCTCGCCGTGCCCCTCGACCAGGTCCACGCGGATCGACAGCCACGTGCGCGTCATCGGCACGTTCCACTCCCTCCGAGATGCCAAGCAGCGGGGCTTCTCGCGCGACGACGTGCGCACTGCGAGCCCTTCGCGGCACTCTGCCGTCGCGCTGCCAGTTCAGGATACGGACGTCAGCGGTGTGGAGTCGGGCACCACGAGCCTTAGGGTGACACCCACCGTTCCGGGGGCTCGAGCAGGAAGCGCTCGAGGTCGATCCCATCACCCCCAACGAGGAGTGACCGGATCGGGCCGAGGCCGCTGAACGCATCGGCAAAGGCGGCGAGCCCGGGCTGCGAGGCGACCGCCCTCCCGCTCTTGACCTCGATCGCCGCCAACCGTCCATGCGCCGAAAGCACGAAGTCGACCTCGCGGTTCCCGTCGCGCCACCAGGACAGCTCCGGCCCACCGGTCGCCGCCACGTTCGCGAGGTGGGCGCCCACCGCCGACTCGACCAGGCGCCCCCACGCTTCGCGATCGGCTCGGGCAGTGGCGAACGACACGTCGGCCTGCGCGTTCGCGAGCGCGGCGTTGAGGACCTGGAGCTTGGGGCTCGACCCGCGCCTGCGAACCACGTTGCCCGAGAACTTCGGCAGGCCGGTGAGCAGGCCGGCGCCGGCGAGCAGCTCGAGGTAGTGGGCGAGGGTCGTGGTGTTCCCGGCGTCGTGGAGCTGGCCGAGCATCTTCGTGTAGCTGAGCTCCCGCCCGCTGAAGCGGCAGCCGAGCTCGAACAGGCGCCGGAGCAGGGCCGGCTTGTCCACCCGGGTGAGCAGGAGGACGTCCCGGCTGATCGTGGTCTCCACGAGCGAGTCCAGGACATAGCGGCGCCAGCGGGCCTCGTCGCCGATCAGCGGCGCCGCACCCGGGTAGCCGCCGAAGAACACGTACTCGTCCAATGTGGTGCCGAACGCCGCTCGCATCTCCGCGAGCGACCAGTGCGGGACACGGATGACCTCGAACCGACCGGCGAGGCTCTCGGACAGGCCCTGCTCCACGAGCAGCGGCGCCGACCCGAGCAGGACCACCCGCAGCTGCCGGCCCGCGCGGGTGTCCTCGTCCCATAGGCGCTTGACCGACTCGGACCAGCCCGCCGCCTTCTGAACCTCGTCGATCACGAGCACGCCGCCTCCAGGCGCGGCCTCGAGGCGGGCAGATTCCCACTGGGTCGCGATCCACTCGGGGCCCCTGAGGGCGGGTTCGTCGGCGCTCGCGGAGCGAACCGGAATCGGCAGGCCGTCCACGGCCTGCGCGACGAGGGTGGACTTGCCGACCTGCCGCGGACCCGCCACGACCTGGATGAAGCGTCGCGGCTCGACGAGGCGCCGGGAGAGCACCGCCACCTGAGGTCGCTGGTAGCCGAAGCGGGAATCTTGACTACTCACCATGATGAGTAGTCTTGCTCAGCGCGCCGAGCAACGCAAGCGAGGCGGAACTGGCCATCAGACCGCCGCCTCGGCGGCCGCCGGCTGGCGCCCGAGGGCGGCGTCGGTCCGCCGGGCCGCGGCCTCGGCGCGCCTGGGGGCCCAGGCGGGCGTGGGCCTTGGGCGCGGAGGAGTGGTCGGCGCGGCCAAGCGCCTTCGAGGTGGCGGCGAGCTCCTCGCCGGCCGCGAGGAGCAGCGTGGCGCAGGCGTGGCGGAGGTCGTGGGTCCGGATCGGCCGCACCCCCGCCTTCGTCGTGGCGTCCGCGAGCGCGCACCAGAGCGCCCACGCGGTGGGGGAGGTGCTCCTGCTCGTCGTGAAGACGAGCTCCTCGGGGTAATCGCGGCGATCGCGGCAAGGCCGGGTGGAGTGATCACGTTCGATACGACGCTCATGACGACTTGGTGCGTGCGCCATGAAGACGTCCTGGAGTTGCCCCGGCTTCGTGGACAGGGTGACTCAGACTGGGCATGATCAGGCCCACCTTTGCACACGCGGTGCACCAGTCGACGTGAGCGGTCGAGGCTTCGAGAGCCGCTCGAACGTGCAATGGGCCCGCCGTTTCGGGCTCGCGTTCCCAGGCTCGCAGTACTGTCCAGCCTCGAGCTGAGAGGAGGGCATCGACTTCGACATCGCGATGTCGGCTGCCTTCGAGCTTAGGCTGCACACGTTTCTGCACTCATTCGCGGTGGCGGGCGGTGGAATCCCGAGACGCCCACACGCGAGGTAGACGCGGTCCAGCCACGCTCAACGGGCGTCTGGATTCAACTCGGCGTACAGGCCGCCTCGCTGGCGCCTCGTCAGTCCTCGTCGGCCCGGAAGATGTGCGGCGCCGTGCACGCGTTGCAGATGGGCATGGCCGAGTCCAGGTCGCCCAGCGGGATCGGGAGCCTGCGGTCCGGGTAGAGGCACTCCACCTCGTAGACGCGCTCCTTGGGGCGCTCCAGCGAGATCAGGCGCCGGAACGTGCAGCGCCGGATTCGGTGCGGCGCGAGGTGCGTCGCGTCGGCCTCCGGCGGACCGGTGTGCGCGGCGGGAGTCACGGGTAGCGCCATGCGGACCGGGGGATCCCTCGTGCGGGGCCAGGACGTGCGGCAACAGAAGCGCTGGCGCCCCCGCCCATCCGGCTCGCCCGGAGCCTAGCACCCGCGATTCGCCGCGGACAAGCCGATGGTGGTACTAGACTCCCGGCCGTCGGGACCAAGCGACCGGGTGGACAGGGAGGCATCGGCGCTGAGCGAGCCGCAGCTGTGGGGAGAGCCAGCCGGGCCCGAGACGCGCTCGCGCCTCTCGGCCCCGGTCCCGCCGTCGCCCGCGACGCGCCGGGTCGCCTGCCCGTTCCTGCGCGCGGACGCGGACGGGGCGCTGCTTGACCCCGGTCCGGCGCCGAGCGACGACCACCGGTGCGTGGCCCTCGTTGGGCCAAGGCTCCTGTCGCGCCAGCAGCAGGAGCTCGTCTGCCTGGGCACGGCGTACCTGGACTGTCCTCGCTATCGCCGGGCCGTGGCGTCACCGGCCGCCTCGCGCGGTCCGTTCCGCACGCCCGCGGTGCCCCGGGCGATCGCCATCTCGCTGGCCGTTCTGGCGCTCTCGGCGGGGATCAGCTTCGGCTTCGTCGCGCAGCGGGGGAGCCTTGACCTGCCGGTCCTGCCGGCCTCGTCGTCAGCCGCGCTCGCGTCGGTCGCACCGTCGCCCCCGCCGTCGGGCGAGGCGCCGGCCGCGGCCTCCGCGCAACCGGGGGCGATCGCGTCGCCGACCGGCGTCCCGTCGGCCACCGGCGTCCCGTCGCCGACGCCGCGGCGAACCTCGACGCCCGTCCCGCGGCCGACCGCGCGACCGACCGCCAGGCCAA
>JAKAHU010000145.1 GCA_021825385.1 Chloroflexota bacterium
CGAGCACGATGCGCGACCTCGAGACGCTCCTCCACGGCCACCTGGCGGCAACCGACGAGCGGACCGGTCTCGTCCTGATCCTGGCCGATCGCGACCGCCGCGCCGAGCGGCTCGCCCGGGCGGGGCAGGCCCTGGCCGCGGCCCGGGTGATCGGACTCCGGACGGCGGCGATCGTCAGCCGCGAGGTGGATCCGGGGCTCGCGCCGGAGCTGACCCCAGCGGGACGGATCGTCGTCGACGAGGCGCCCGGGCTGGCGGCCCCGGTCGCGGCGCTCCTGGGCACGGCGACGGCGCTCCAGCTCCTGACCGAGCGGCTCGCTCGCGCCTGCGGCACGAACCCCGACCCGATCCGGCGTGACGACGCACGCTATCGCGAGGCGGCCGACGTCGCCGGGTAGGCCGTCGGCCGGAGGCGCTCAGACTCACCCGACGACCTCCCGACGGAGGCTGATCGGCGCGCCTCGGCCGCTCAGACTCACCCGACGACCTCCCGACGGAGGCTGATCGGCGCGCCTCGGCCGCTCAGACCCGCCCGACGACCTCCCGCCCGAGGAGATCGACCATCTCGAGGTCCCAGGGCAGCATGTCCTGGAGCATCAGCCGCTCGCAGCCCGCGTCGGCGTAGCGCCGGATCGCCGCCCGGGCCTCGTCCGGCGTGCCGAAGATCCAGCGCCGCCGCCGCTGGGCGATCCACTCCTCGGCGTTCGCATCCGATCCGATCAGCTCGAGGAGCGCCTGGAAGCGGGCCGCGACCTCGGCCTCGTCTGCCCCGACCAGGACACCGACCATCGCCGAGCGCCGGATCGAGTCCGGCTCGCGCCCGATCGCCCGGCAGGCGTCGTCGAGCCGGGCGAACCGCTCGGCCACCCGCGCCGGCTCCGAGCTCGTGATGTTGAACTCATCGGCGAAGCGGGCCGCAATGCGCATCGAGCGCGGGCTCCCCTCCCCACCCACGATCAGGCGCGGTCGGCCGGGTCCGGTGCCGCCGATCGGCCGAGGCGCAAACCGCGCCTCCTCAACCTGGTAGTGGCGGCCCCGGAACGACCAGCCATCGCCGCCCTCCCACAGTCCGTGGAGGATCTGGAGCTGCTCCTCGAGCATCTCGGCCCGCTGTTCGATCGGCGGGAACGGGATCCCGTGGCGGCGATGCTCGTCCTCGTGCCAGCCGGCCCCGAGTCCGAACTCGAGCCGGCCGCCACTCATCTCATCGACCGTCGTGGCGATCTTGGCCAGGACGCCGGGCAGCCGGAACGTGACCGGCGAGACGAGCACGCCGAGCTGGATCCGCTCGGTGTCGCGGGCGAGACCGGCGAGCACCGTCCAGGCGTCGGTGGTCGGCCGGCCGGCGGGTCCGGGGAAGCTCCCGTAGTGGTCGGAGCGAAAGAAGGTCTCGAACCCGGCCGCCTCGGCCCGCCGCGCGATCGCGACCTGATCGGCGTAGCTCATCCCCTGCTGGGGCTCGGTCATCAGCGCGAACCGCATCGGCGCCTCCCTCCCGCGTGACGGTCATCCCCCGCGCCGATCGATCGCTCTCGACCGCCTCGCGCGCCCGACCGCCGGTGCTTCTCGTTGACAGGATGATTCGGCTGCATAGAATAGTTCACATCATGCGAACTGTTCGTCGAAAGCCGATTGGTCTCGACCGTTCCGCCGCCGCGGCGACCGCGCTGGCGGGAACGGCTCCCGAATCGGCGACCCCGCGGCCGGAGGCTCCCGGGTCGGGCGACGCCCCACCCAGCCGGATCGCCCACCGTGAGCTGATCGGGCGCATCATCGCCGAATTCGAGATCGCCGTTCGCCACATCCGGTGCGCCGGCGCCGAACGCCTGGCGCGCCAGGGGGTGAGCATGACCCATCTGCACATCCTGTGGCACCTCGAGGAGCACGGCGCGCTGGCGATGAACCGGATCGCCGAGCTGGTCGGAGTGTCGATGTCGAACGCCACCGGGTTGATCGACCGGATGGAGGAGCGCGGGCTCGTCGAGCGCGTCCGCCTGACCGACGATCGACGGGTCGTCCACGTCCGCCCGACCGCCCACGGCATCGACGTTCTGCGCGAGATCGAGGTCCTGCGCAGCGACTTCGTGGAGGCCGTCCTGGCCCGCCTCGATGACGAGCAGCTCGGGCGGCTCGCCCGCTCGATCAATGACATTCGAAGCGTGCTGATGAGCGAGCTCTCCGGGGGCGCCGATTCGGCCACCTGCCACCACGCGCCCCGCATGGCCGGGACGCTCACGAACGAGGAGACCACAGCCCGATGATGGAAGGGATCAGTCCCGAGACCGGGGCCGCCGTGATGCCAACGCTGGACGAGGATCCGGCTCTGGGCCTGAGCCGCCGGGCCAAGTTCGAGATCCTCGCCGCGGTGATGGTCGGGCTGTTCCTCGGGGCGCTCGACCAGACGATCGTGGGGACGGCCCTGCCCCGGATCGTCACCGACCTTGGCGGCAACGACTACTACATCTGGGTCGTCACCGCCTACCTGTTGACGAGCACGATCACCGTCCCCTTCTACGGCAAGCTCTCGGACCTCTACGGGCGTCGGCCGATGCTGATCATCGGCATCAGCCTCTTCCTCGCCGGTTCGGCCCTCTCGGGCGTCAGCCAGGCGATGTGGCAGCTCATCCTGTTCCGGGGGATCCAGGGGCTCGGGGCCGGCGCGCTCTTCCCGATCTCGCTGGCGGTGATCGGCGACCTGTTCACGCCCGCCGAGCGGGGCAAGTATCAGGGTCTGTTCGGGGCCGTGTTCGGCGTCTCGTTCCTGGTCGGGCCGGCCCTGGGCGGCTTCCTGACCGACGTCATCAGCTGGCACTGGGTCTTCTACGTCAATCTTCCGATCGGGCTCGTCTCGCTGTATCTGATCTGGCGCCTGCTGCCGAACGTCAAGCGGCGCGGCGTCAGCCACGACCTCGACATCCGCGGCGGACTGGTGTTCATCGTCGGGATCTCGTTGCTTCTGATCGGGCTGACGAACAAGCAGACCGGCGAATGGACTGACTCATCGGTCGGGGGCCTGATCGCGCTCAGCCTGGCCATTCTGGCCGTGTTCGTGGCGGTCGAGGCCCGGGCCAAGGAGCCGATCGTCCCGCTCCACCTGTTCCGCAACCGGACGTACGCCTCGTCGATCGCGACGACGTTCCTGGTCAGCTTCGGCTTTTTCGCCGCCACGATCTTCCTTCCCCGCTGGTACCAGGTCGTCCAGGGCTCGAGCGCCACGGCCTCCGGCTACCAGATGTTCCCGCTCCTGCTCGGGCTGATCGGCAGCTCGATCATCTCCGGCCAGGTCGTGGCCCGGACGCGTCGGTACAAGGCGCTCGTGATCGTGGCGATCGCCACGATGACCGCCGGACTGCTCCTGATGACCCAGCTCCGGGCCGACACCCAGCTGCCGCTCCTGTGGGCCTGGATGTTCATCGCCGGCGTCGGGCTCGGGCCCACGATGGCCGTGTTCACGATCATCGTCCAGAACGCGGTCCCCTTCTCCGAGCTCGGTGTCGCGACCTCCAACCTCACCTTCTTCCGCCAGATCGGGGGCTCGGTCGGACTCGCGATCGCGGGCACGGTCTTCGGCACGGCCCTCAGGGCCGAGCTGCCCAACCAGCTCCAGCCGGTGTTCAGGACCATGGAGGCCACACTGCCCGCACAGCTCCGGGCACCATTCGGCCAGCTGGCCGGCGACCTCGGCGCGGTCGGTGGCGGCGCGGGTGGGATCTGGGGTGCCGGCGGCGGGCTCGACCTGAACAACCTGACCGGGGTGGGCCAGAGCTTTGGCAAGGCGCTCGCCGACGCCGTCGCCGGCCAGGTCCCCGCTCCGGCCCAGGCGGTCGTCCAGGCCCTCTTCGCCCCGTTCGTGGCGCAGTTCGACCATGCGTTTTGGAACGCGTTCAGCATCGCCGTCTCGGATGTCTTCTTCATCGGCGTCATCACCGGGGTCGTGGCGATCGGGACGTCCCTGTTCATGGCCGAGCTGCCCCTCCGCTCGACGCTCGGACCACAGTCGACGCCGACCACGACACCCCAACCGGCGCTGGCCGAGGCGACGATCAGCGACTGACACGCCGATCCGATCGAGCGTGCCCGGCGAGCCGGTCAGGCAGGCCCCCGCCGGGCCGGGGCCGGTTCAGATCGGGGCGCAGTCGGGTAGGATTCAGGACCATGGATGAGCACCTCGAGCCCCCGCCGGCTTCTCGCCCCGGCGACACCGGCGCCGCCCGCCCGGCTCCCTGGCCCCCCCGACTCCAGGCGCCCGGGACCGGAGCCGGGGCCGGGCCGGTGTTCGAGGCGCTGCTGGAGCTGGCCGATCTTCCACCTGGCTCGATGCGGCGGGTGACCCGCGGCGACCTCGACCTGCTGCTCGCCCACACGCCGGCCGGGATCGTCGCCGTCGAGGATCGTTGCCCGCACATGGCGGCGCCGCTCTCGCTCGGCGAACTGGACGGCTGTGTCGTGGCCTGTCCGCTCCACGGCGGCCGGTTCGACCTGTGCACCGGCGATCCGGTCCGGATGCCCACGACCGGCGGCCTCGACCCGGACGGGGTCCTCCACCCGGCCTGGACGCCGCCCGGGCGCGAACCGAAGCCCGACCCGCCGGGCGTGAAGACCGAGGCCCGCCGCCTGACCCGGGTCCGCCGCTTCCGCTACTACCCGGTCCGGATCGTCGGGGGCCGGATCGAGGTGGCCCTGCCGGCAGGCTGATGCCAGTCGCGCCGTCCGGTCCGACCGTCCAGGTCTTCGGCCTCGAGGATTCGCAGCCGACGCGCGCCGCCCTGCGCTTCTTCAAGGAGCGCCGGATCGCGATTCACTTCGTCGACCTGCGCCGGCGCGCGATCGCGCCCGGCGAGCTGCGCCGGTTCGTCGATCGACTCGGGGCCCGGACCCTGGCCGACACGGAGGGGCGCGCCTGGCGCGAGGCCGGGCTGGGCTACCTGCGGATGGACGACGACGAGCTCGTCGGCCGGCTGCTGGCCGACGAGCGGCTCCTGCGCCTGCCGCTCGTCCGGTTCGGCACGGAGGTGAGCGCGGGACGTGACGAGGCGACCTGGAAGCGCTGGACGGCCCGGCCGGGGACGATCGGAGGCTGACCGCCAGCTGCAGGCGATTGCGGCCGGTGGCATGCTAGGCGGGCCCTCCAGCTCGCCGTGAGGAGTCTGATGGACAGCGAACGCGCGAATCGCCACCCGGCCCGACGGATCGGCCGGGTCGTCCTGGCCCCGACGGCGGCCGAGCACCTTGGTTCGAGCCTGGCGACCGAGGACCAGAAGCTCCTGCGCCGCCAGGTCCGGCCGGCCTTCCTCGACAGCGACCCGTGGCGGGCGCTGCGCATTCTGTCCGAGTTCGTCGACGGCTTCGATGCCCTGGCGGGCATCGGTCGTGCCGTCACGGTCTTCGGCTCGGCACGAGCCAAGCCCGGAGAGCCCGCCTACGAACTCGCCCGGGAGATCGGCCGCCTCCTTGCGGAAGACGGGTTTGCCGTGATCACCGGCGGCGGACCGGGGGTCATGGAGGCGGCGAACATGGGTTGCCAGGAGGGCGGCGGGCTGTCGATTGGGCTGAACATCGAGCTACCCCACGAGCAGGCGCTCAACGCCCACGTCGACATGGGGATCGAGTTCCGCTACTTCTTCGCCCGCAAGACGATGTTCGTCAAGTACGCCGACGGCTTCGTCATCCTGCCCGGTGGATTCGGGACGCTCGACGAGCTGTTCGAGGCGTTGACCCTGATCCAGACCGGCAAGATCGAGCACTTCCCGGTCGTCCTGGTCGGGAGCGAGTACTGGCGCGGCCTGCTCGACTGGATGCGCGGCACGCAGCTCGCGGCGGGCGCGATCGCCGAGTCCGACCTCCACCTCTTCCACCTGACCGACGATCCGGCCGAGGTCTGCCGGATCATGCGCGAGTTCGCCCGGCGCAACCACCTCGGCGAGACGACCGAACCAGCCCCGGGACCCTGAGCCGGGCAGCCCGCCGGGCGACTGGGCAGCCCGCCGGGCGACTGGGCAGCCCGCCGGGCGACCGGGCAGACCGCCGGGCGGCCGGGTACCCTAGCGCTCAAGGAGGTGATGTCGTGACGGTCTGGTTCACGGTCCAGCTCGAGGATCGGCCAGGGTCGCTCGCCCGGGTCGCGACCGCGCTCGGTGAGCGCGGGGTGAACATCACCGGGATCGTCGGCGTCGCCGAGGACACCGACGGCGCCCTCATGCTCACGACGAGCGACCCGGCCGCCACACGCCTGGCGTTCGAGACCCTCGGCCTGGCCTACGAGGAGCATGACCCGAGCGGGGGCCTCGCCCCCGAGCGACTGCCGGACCTCCAGCGCGGGCTGGCGGACCGCGGCATCGACGTCGCCGGCTGACGGGCGGAACGACGATGCCCAAGGGACGCCCCCCGGCCGCCGCAACGGTCGCCGTCCGGGTCGACCACGAGGACACGCCCGGCGCGATTCCGGCGATCGCGACCCGGATCGCGGCCGCGGGCGGCACGATCCGGACGCTCTCGACGGTCCGGCGAATCCCCGGCCAGCCGGCCCTGGCGGAGCTCGAGATCGAGGTCGAGGGGATCGACGAGCCGACCCTGCTCGAGGCCCTCGACGCGGTCCCCGAGGTCCACGACAGCCGCCTGACCCGGGCTCTCGGTCGGGTCTTCGGCAAGCGGGTGATCGTCGTCGGCGGCGGGGCCCAGGTCGCCCAGGTCGCCCTCGGCGCGGTCAGCGAGGCGGATCGCCACAACCTGCGCGGCGAGCGGATCAGTGTCGACACGATCCCGCTCGTCGGCGAGGAGAACATCGCCGCCGCCGTCCGCGCGGTCGCCGACCTGCCCCGGGCCCGGTTGCTCGTCCTCGCCGGCTCGATCATGGGCGGCGAGATCAGTCGGGCCGCCGACGAGCTGCGGGCGGTCGGCATCCCGATCGTCGCCCTGAACATGGCCGGTTCGATCACCGAACACGTCGACCTCGTCGTGTCCGACCCGGTTCAGGCGGGCACGATGGCGGTCATGGCGATCGCCGACACCGCGACCTTCGACCTCGCCCGCCAGCGCGGCCGGCGCTACTGATCCGGGACCGGGCTCCGGGGCACCCGACGGCGCCGACTCGACCCGACCGAGGGACCGCCCATGCGGATCGCAACCTGGAACGTCAACTCGCTCAAGGCCCGGCTCGAGAAGGTCGAGTGGTGGCTGGAGCGCGCCCGGCCGGACGTCCTGCTCCTCCAGGAGACGAAGCTGGCCGACGACGCCGCCCCGGTGCTCCCGTTCCGGATGGCGGGCTACGAGCTCGCCCACCACGGCGAGGGGCGCTGGAACGGGGTCGCGATCGCCTCGCGGGTCGGGATCGACGAGGTCGTGACGAACTTCGGCGACGGGCCGGTCCGCTCGAGCGCGGCCGGGACGGAGCTGGCCGAAGAGGACCTCGATCCCTCGCGCGAGGCCCGGATGGTGGCCGCGACCTGCGGCGGGATCCGCGTCGTCAGCCTCTATGCGCCGAACGGGCGGGCGGTCGACTCGCCCTTCTTCCGAGCCAAGCTGCGCTGGTTCGAACGGCTCGCCCGCTGGCTGGCCGAGACGCGCTCGCCGGACGAGCCACTCGTCCTGGGCGGCGACTTCAACGTCGCCCCGACCGACGAGGACGTCTGGGCTCCCGAGCTCGCCCGGGGCGGAACCCACGTCTCGCCCGAGGAGCGGGCCGCCTTCGAACGCCTCCGTGCCTGGGGCCTGATCGACCTCTACCGGCTCCGCCACGAAGAACCCGGCCGGTACACCTGGTGGGATTACCGAGCCGGTAACTTCCAGCGCAACGAGGGGATGCGGATCGACCACCTCCTCGCCACCGCCCCGGTCGCGCGCCGGGTCGTGGGGGCGGACATCGACCGCGAGGCCCGCAAGGGCAAGCCCGTCCCATCGGATCACGCACCGCTGTTCGTCGACCTCGACGAGCCCGGCGTCGCGGTCGACACCGGCTGGGAGGGTGCCGATGAGCGGTTCGCCGCCCGCCGTCGGGCAGCCCGCGCCTGACGGCGACCGAGATCCACGAGCAGACGAACCGCGCCAACACGCGGTCCCGATTCGCCGCTACAGTCTGCCCATGACCGCACCCACGATCGTCCCGGACTTCCGGGCCCGGCTCCGCTCGAGCGATTTCCTGCTTGGCACCTGGCTGACGCTGCTCGACCCGGTCGCGGCCGAACTGCTCGCCGGCTCCGGTTTCGACTTCCTCGTCGCCGACGGCGAGCACGGCCCGCTGGCCACCGCCGACCTGGTGGCGATCCTGATCGCGACCCGGGCGGCCGGCGTCCCGGTCCTGGCCAGGGTCGGCGCGAACGAGCCGGTCCGGATCATGCATGCCCTCGATTCCGGGGCATCCGGGGTCGTCGTGCCCCAGATCCGGACGGTCGCCGACGCCGAACGCGCCGTGGCCTGGTGCCGCTATCCGCCGGTCGGACTGCGCGGGATCGCCCCCCGGCGCGCCTCCGAGTTCGGCCGCCGCACGGCCGACTACCTCGCCGCGGCCAACGAGCTCGTGACCTGCTGCATCCAGATCGAGACCCGCGAGGCCCTCGACGACCTCGACCCGATCCTCTCGGTGCCGGGGGTGGACGCGCTCCTGATCGGCCCGAACGACCTTTCGGCCGCCCTCGGCCACACCGGCGACCTTGGCCACCCCGAGGTCGAGGCGGCGGGCAGCCGATTCTGCACCAGTATTGCGACCGGCGCCGGTCCCTGCCCCGAGACCGGCAGTGGCACGACCCTCGGTGCCGCGACGAGCGCCCGCACCCTCTGCCAGTCGACCTTCTCGTGGTGACGGGCGAGCAGCCGGCGCTGCGCGCGTGTCAGCATGCTCCCCAGCAGGCGACCCGCGGCTTTCCAGGGTCGCTTGTCGTCCGCCAAGGGGGCATAGGACTGCAGGTACAGGCGGCCGTCCTTCCAGCCGAACAGGTAGGGTTGATTGACGACGCGCACCGGCGTGCGATGGCGCGCCAGACGGAAGA
>JAKAHU010000146.1 GCA_021825385.1 Chloroflexota bacterium
TCGGGCTTGGCTATGTGACCCGGGAGGATGGCCCGGTCACGGAAGACTGGCTCCGGGCAGGCAGGTTCGAGGTCGAGGTGGCCCTCGAGCGGCTGCCGGCGCGGGCATCGCTGCGGGCGCCCTACGACCCCGCCAACGAGCGCATCCGGAGCTGACGTCCTGGCCTCGGCTGCGCCGGACGCATCGTCCCGGCGCTGAGCGCAGTCACCCCTCGTCTCCCGGGCGCCCGGCGGGCCAGGGCCGCCCCGACGGGCGGCGACGTCAGGCTTGGCGCGCGCCGCCGGCCCGGTCGGGCCCACCCCGGACCAGCCGTGCCTCGATCGATCGGAGCAGGCCGGCCACCCCGCCCGGCCAGTAGATCATGACCGTGATCAGGAGCAGCCCATAGAGCACGAGGTGGAATCCTGGCAGGTTCGCGAATTGGGTCCGCAGGGCTTCGACCCCGATCGACAGTGGGAAGGCGACGATCGCCGGTCCCCAGAGGCTGCCTCGGCCGCCGATGTAGGCGACGGCGAGGACTTCGACCGTGTGCGTGGTCAGCATCATGTCCGGGGTGAGGATCCCGTAGTAGTGGGCGTAGAAACCGCCCAGCCAGCCGGCGAAGGCGGTCGCCAGGGTGAAGTTGATCACCAGGTAGCGGGTGGGATTGATGCCCGAGGCGCGGGCCGCCTGAACGTTCTGGCCGATGGCCCGGAAGGCGAGTCCGATGTGCGAACGGATGACGAGCGTCAGGACCGCCAGGGTCACCAGGAGCATCGCCAGGATGACGTAGTAGTAGGGCAGGTTGTCCGAGGTGTCGAGCAGGAGGGGCACGTTCAGCCCAAGGGAGCCGCGGGTGATCTCGGGCACGTTCCGGACCAGCCCCATCACGGCCAGACCAACGAACCAGGCCATGACCGCCGCGTAGATCCCCCGCAGACGAAGCGTCAGCATGCCCGTCAAGAGGCCCACGAACCCGGCCACGCCGGCCCCCACGAAGATGCCGATCCAGGGCGAGAGACCGAGTTCGACGGCCAGCAGGCCGGAGGTATAGGCGCCCAGCCCGACGAAGGCGGCGAAACCGAAGTTGACGATGTTGATGTAGCCGGCGGTGAAGTCAAAGGCGGTCGCCATGGCGGCCATGAGCGCCGCCCCGACGAGCCAGCGCTGGTAGTCCTGGCTGTTGAACGGCGGTATGAGCGGGAGGATCACCGCGAGGACGACGATCGCCGCGGCCACAACCCGATGGCGACCCTCCAGCAGGCCGGCGGCGACCCGCGGTTTCGCGGTCATGACGGGCTCGGTGCTCACTATTGCTCCCAGACGCCTTTCACTTCGCTCCCGAACAGGCCCGAGGGCTTGAACAGCAGGATCAGGATGATGAACGCGGTGGGCAGGACGTCCACCCAGCCGACGCCGACGTAGTAGACGGTCAGGGTCTGGAGCAGGGCCACCATGAACGCACCTGCGATCGCGCCCTGGACGTTTCCCAGACCGGCCAGGATGACGACGTACCAGGCGAGGTAGAGGGGCTGGACGCCGGCGTCCGGGAAGGACGGAAACATGAACAGGAGTGATGCCCCGGCCAGGGCGGCGAGGGCGGAGCTCAGGCCGAGCGTCAGCATGAAGATCCGGTTCAGGTCGATCCCGGCCATCTGGGCGCCCGCCTCGTCCTGGGCGACGGCGCGCATGGCGCGTCCCGTCCGGGTTCGCCCGAGGAACAGCGCGAACAGGACGATCGAGGTGATCGCGATGATGAACACCATCGCCCGGTCGACCGAGATCGAGACCCCGAGGACCTGGATCGGCCGCACGTCCCAGTAGCGGGTGATCCCACGGAAGTCATTGCCGATCACGAGCCGGTCGAGGTTCACGATCAGGACCGACACCCCGGCGGTGAGCAGGAACGTGTTCATCACCCACTGGCTCCGGCTCCGGCGGCGCAGCGGACGGAACAGCAGGACCTCGAGCCCGACCCCGACGGCGGCTCCGACGATCGCCGCCGCGATCATGCCCGGAAACGGCCCGATCACCTTGAGCAGGGTTGCATCCGGGTTCTCCAGGATCGCCTCCTGGATCGGGCTGAAGACGGTGAAGCCGACCAGCGAGCCGATCAGAAACAGCTCGCCGTGGGCGAAGTTCGGGATGTTCATGACCCCGAACACGAGGGCGAGCCCGGCGGCCATCAGGGCCCACATCCCGCCGGTCACGAGCGTGTCGATCAGGATCGAGGGCTGGAAGGCGGCCGCCGCCACCATGATCGCCCCGGCCGTGCCAAGAACGACCCAGGTGAACGTCAGGTATCGCCTCACGAGGGGAACGGTCCGCAGGTTCGTGGCTGGTGTCATCGCTTCCCTCAGATGCCCAGGTAGGCTTCCTGGACGTGGTTGTCGGCGAGTAGCCGTTCGCCCGTTCCCTCGAGCACGATCCGGCCCTGCTCGAGCACGTAGGCGCGGTCGACGAGGCGGAGCGTCGTGTTCACGTTCTGCTCGACGAGCAGGATCGTCATGCCCCGCTGGCTGAGCTGCTTGAGCGCCTCGAACGCGGCCAGGGTCGGAATCGGGGCCAGACCGAGCGACGGCTCGTCGACCAGGAGCAGCGAGGGCGAGGGCATCAACCCCCGACCGATGGCGAGCATCTTGCGCTCGCCGCCGCTCAAGGTGCCCGCCAGCTGGTCACGCCGCTCATGGAGGCGGGGGAAGAGCTCGAACACGAGGTCCATGTTCGCCCGGATCTTGGTCTTGTCGGTGACGGCATAGGCACCGACGAGCAGGTTCTCGAGGACCGACATCGCCGGGAACAGGTTCAGGCTCTCGGAGACGTAGCCGATCCCCATCCGGCTGACCTGGTGGGGAGCCAGTCCGCCAATCGAGCGCCCCCTGAAGCTGACCGTGCCGCGGATCGGCTGGACCAGGCCCGCGATCGTGCGCAGGGTCGTTGTCTTGCCGGCGCCGTTCGGCCCCAGGAGGGCGACGAACTCGCCCTCGTCGACGTGGAGCGTCACGTCCCACAGGACCTGCAGGAGCTGGTAGCCCGATTCGACGTTCCTGAGTTCGAGCACACGTCCCTCCGTGATCGGATGGTGATCGGCTAGAGGATGAAGTTGGCCCCCAGGTAGGCCTCGCGCACGCGCTCGTCCCGGGCGACCGTGGCCGCGTCACCGTGCGCGATCAGCTCGCCGTACTGAAGTACCGACAGGCGGTCGCACAGGTCGAGGATCAGGCGCATGACGTGTTCGACCATCACGATCGTCACGCCGTCGGCGCGGATCCGCCGGAGGAGCTGGGCGATGCTGGCCAGCTCGACCGGCGTCAGGCCGGCCGCCAGCTCGTCGAGGAACAGCAGCTTGGGGTTGCTGGCCAGGGCGCGGGCGAGGTCGAGGCGCTTGAGCTGGACGACGTTCAGGTTGCTCGCCAGCGTATCGACCGGCCTCGGGAACTCGACGTACTGGATCACCCGGAGCGCCCGCGCCGCGGCCTCGTCGCGGCGGATCGTCGGATCCCCGAACACGGCCGCAACCATCACGTTCTCGAACGCGGTCATGGCCGGGAACGGCCGGGGGATCTGGAACGTCCGCCCGAGGCCGAGCCGGCACATCCGGTCGGCCGGCAGGCCGGTCGTGTTCCGGCCGTCGAAGTGGACCGCGCCGCCGTTCGGGCGCAGGTCGCCGGCCAGGCAGTTGAGCAGGGTCGTCTTGCCCGCTCCGTTCGGCCCGATCAGGCCGAAGATCTCGCCGGCCTCGACCGAGAAGGACACGTTGTTGACCGCGGTCAGCCCGCCGAACCGCTTGGTGACTCCGGAGAGCTCGAGGAGGGCCATGCGCATTCCCGTCCGCTGGGCCAGGGGGCCGGCGCCGGCCGGTCCCCTGGCGGCTGCTCCTGCCGTTATGGCTTGGCCTGGATGTCGCCGGTCTTCCACTCGGTCGGCCAGACCACGGTTCCCTTGCCCCCGTGGTACTGGAGAACAGGGAAGATGTACTCACCCTTCCCCACGACCATGTCCGGGATCGTGTCAGCCGTGTACTTGTACTCCGACATGATGATCCCGTCGGTGTAGGTGAGCTGGCCCGTCCAGAGCTTGTCCTGGGCGGTCTTGTAGAGCGACTCGCTGGTGATCGAGCCCGAGTCGGCCAGCGTCTGCTCCATGATCTTGATGAAGAAGTTCGTGAAGTCGTACGACAGACCCGCGGCCGACGGGCTGGGGGCGCTGCCGAACTTGGCCTGGTAGTCGGCGGCGAACTTCTTGGCCTTGTCGGTTGTCCAGCCGGGGATCTCATCGAGGACGTAGTCCGACGACGAGCCGGTCAGCTTGTACCAGTCGCCGATCCAGCCCAGGCCGTCGGCCACGATCAGGGACTTCAGGCCCGCATCGTCAGCCTGCTTGATGAAGGCCGAGATCGAGGCCGGGATCGTGCTCGTGCCGACCAGGACCGGGATGTTCTGGCTCTTGTAGCGCGCGACGAGGGCCGAAAAGTCGGTCTGCGTGGTCGGGAAGTAGTCCTCGCTCACGACGGTCCAGCCGACGTCCTGGAGCTGCTTCTTGACCCCGGCGCCGAACGAACGACCCCAGTCGGTGTCCTCGCCGTAGATCGCCGCGGTCTTCGAGGCGGGCGTCCACGTCCCGGCCTTGATCGCGTCCTCCATGGCCGTGACGTAGGCGATGCTCAGCTTGGCCGGATCCGGCCAGCCCTTCGAGGTCCAGTAGCCGTACTTGGCCCGATCCGAATTGAACTTCTCGTTCACCACCCCGGTGGCGCCCATGGCGAAGAAGTGGGGGATCTTGTACTTCGCCGTGACCTCCATCTGGGCGACCGCGACCGAGCTGTGCCAGCCGAGGATGCCCGCGGTGATCTTCTGGCTGACGGCGGCCTGCTCGTAGGCGGCCGTTCCCTTGGCCGGGTCGGACTGGTCGTCGATGTAGACCGGCTCGATCTTGTACGGTCCGACGGTCCAGTTGATCGCGTCGAAGGCCATCGTCGATGCGTTCTTCATCTCTTCGCCGGTCAGTGCGTTGGGACCGGTGAACGGACCCTCGATGCCGATCTTGAGGGTCTCCGTCGTGGCCGGCGCCGAAGAACCGGCCGCGGAGGCGGCCGGTTCGGTCGTGGTGCCCGCGCCCCCAGTGGACGGTGCGGCCGTTCCACTGCAGGCACCAACCGCGAGCGCGGCGGCGATGGCCACACTGCTGATCCGGAATCGTGCTCCAGCAAGGATCATCATGTTCTCCCTCTGATTGGTCCCACCCCGCTCAGACGACAATCGCCAGGCCCCCCGTTTCGTTTCGATCCGACCTCCTTTCCGGCGCTCAAGGGACGGCGAACTGGACCGTTCGGCCTGGGTCGGGGTTCACTGGACCCACTCCAGGGAGTCGGTGGGACGCGCCCGTCCGCGCTCGACGGCCTCGACCAGCAACGTCGCGACATCCTTGACCGCGAGACCGCCGCCGGTCGATCGCATCCCGTCGTCGAGCATGACCGTGCAGAACGGGCAGGCCACCGCGAGCGTGGCCGCGCCGGTGGCGGTGGCCTGCCGGGCACGCTCCTCGTTGATCTGGCCGGCCCGTTCCTCGAGCCACATGTGGCCGCCCCCGGCGCCGCAGCAGAACGTCCGTTCCTCCCGGCGCGCCATCTCGATCGGCCGACCCACGGCGGCGACGAGCTCCCGGGGCTCGGAGCGCACGTCGTTGTGTCGGGCCAGGTAGCACGAGTCGTGGTACGTGATCGATTCCGTGCCGGCGGCCGGGCTGAGCCGACCGTCGCGCAGGAGCTCGGCCAGCAGCTGCGTGTGGTGCACCACCTCGTAGCGACCGCCGAAGTCGGGGTACTCATTGGCCAGGGTGTTGAAGCAGTGCGGGCAGGTGGTCACGATCCTGGTGACCTTCGCCTCGTCGAGCGTCTCGACGTTCTGCTTGGCCAGCCCCTGGAACGTGTACTCGTCGCCCATTCGTCGGGCCGGGTCGCCGGTGCAGGACTCGCGAGGCCCGAGGATCGCGAAGTCGACGCCGGCTTCCTTGAGCAGCTTCGCCGTCGAGATCGCGCCGATCCGGGCCCGTTCGTCGAAGGCGGGGGCGCAGCCGACCCAGAACAGGACCTCGGGCGGGGCATCGCCCGGTTCGAGGACCCGGACCCCGAGCCCCGCTGTCCAGTCGACTCGCTCGGTGGGCGAGTTGCCCCAGGGGTTCGACGTCCGCTCGAGGTCGCGCAGCATCGCCGCGCCGGTCGCCGGAAGTTGCGACTGGACCATGACCAGGTTCCGCCGCAGATCGACGATGTGGTCGATGTGCTCGATCCCGACCGGACACTCGCGGACGCACGCGCCACAGGTCACGCAATCCCATACGGTCTCGTCGGCCACCGCGTTCGGGACGAGCGGCTGGCCCTCGAACGTACCCTTGCCGGCGGCCGCTGCCAGCATCTGGTGTCCCTCGCGGTAGAGCTGGTCCCTGAGGCCCATGATCACGAGCTTGGGGGACAGGTTCTTACCCGTGAAGAAGGCGGGGCAAGCATCCTGGCAGCGGCCGCACTCGGTGCACGTCATCCCGTCCACCATCTGCTTCCAGGTCATGTCCGCGATCGTCCCCATGCCGAACCGGATCTGGTCCTCGGGAAGGTCGGGATCGTCGAAGCGGAGGGGCTCGAGCCGGCCCCGCGCCCGCGTCCGCTCGAAGAACACGTTGAACGCGACCACCAGCGTGTGGAGGTGCTTGGTGTACGGGATGTAGAGCATGAAGGCGAGGATCAGGAGGGCATGGACCCACACGGTCGCCCGCTCCAGGACCTGGGTGAGCGGGGCATTCGGCAGGAGGCTCGCGACGGAGGTCGAGATCGGCGACCAGGCGGCCGGGAATTCGTTCAGGCCCAGGGCGACCTGGGATCCCCGCCACACGAACAGGGTGAGCACGATCCCGGCCTCGAATAACAGGATGTTGTAGGCCTGTTGGAGGCGGCTGCCCACGAACCGGACCGGCCGCTGGCCCAGGCGGATCACGAACGCGATCGCCACGCCGACGAGGACGCCCAGCGCGAACAGGTCGACCATCAGGGCAAACCAGGCCTGCCCCGCCAGCCACGGGATCGACCAGTGCGGGCTGATCGCGCCGAGCCACGACTCCACGATCGTGGGCAGCAGGACCAGGAAGCCCCAGAAGATGAGCAGGTGCATGACCCCGGGGATCGGGCGCAGGAACAGCTTCGACTGTCCGGCCACCCTCGTCACCTCGCGGCTCAGTCGGACCGGCACGTCGTCGGATCGGACCGCTTCGCGACCATGGAGAACGAGCCGTCCGAGGTAGATCATCCGCCGCGCAAACAGGCCCACGAAGACAAGCCAGAGCGCGACAAAGAGGACCCCCGAGACGAGGGTCCCGGTCTCCATGGCCTAGGCCCCGCGCATCCGGCGGATCTCGGCGCTGATTGCTGGGAGGACCTGGTGCAGATCGCCGATGACGACGAAGTCGGCGGCCGACATGATTGGCGCCTCGGGGTCCTTGTTGATCGCCAGGATCTTCTTCGCCCCCTTGCAGCCTGCCAGATGCTGCGTAGCGCCGCTGATCCCGCACGCGATGTACAGCTCGGGAGCGATCTTCGTGCCGGTCTGGCCGACCTGGTCGGTGTGCGAACGCCAGCCCGAGATGGTCACGGCCCGGGAGCAGCCGACGGCGGCCCCGAGCAGCCCGGCCAGCTCCTCGATCGGGGCGAAGCCCTGCGCGGAACCGACCCCGCGACCGCCGGACACGACGACCCTGGCGTCGGCCAGGGAGACGCCACCGTTGGCCGCCGGGATCCGCTCGACGGCCCGCACGACCAGGTCCGCCGGGTCGAGCTCCGGGGTGAACGTCTCGACGGCGGCCACGCCACCGGTCTGCCTCGCGGCCACGCTGTGGGGGGCCACCGTGAGCATCGCCCGGTCGGCGTGGATCGCCGCCTCCTCGAGGAGGCTGCCACCCCATCGAAGTCGGGTGACCGTGATCGGGTTGCCCGCCGTCGCGCCGGTGCAGTTCGCGGCGAAGGGGACCCCGCCGCGCGCCGCGGCGCGGGCGATCACGGTGTTGCCGGTGTCGGTTCCCGGACCGATTACGACGCTCACGCCGAGGCGTGCGGCCAGGTCGTCGAGGATCCGGGCCGCCGCGTCGGGCGCGGTCGTGCCGAGGGCATCGTGGCGGGCCACGTGGACGGTGGAGGCGCCCCATGGCCCGAGGCCCCCGGCGGCGGCCTCGTCGCCGATGACCAGGGCATGGACCGCGTCGCCGCTCGCGAGCTGGGCGCCAAGGGCGAGCGCCTGGAGCGACACATCGTCGACGGCGCCGCCCGACGCGGTCAGGTAGACCAGGACCGCTGCCATCACAACACCCTCAGCTCGTTCAGCAGGTCGACCACCGCCGGGGCCGCGTCGGGGCCATGGCCCAGGACCACGGCCTGCTTCGCGCGGCCCTCCGGGACCGCCAGGCGCAGGAGCTCCAGGCGCTGTGGAGGCCGGGTCGGGGTGGAGACTGCGACCGGCTTGCTCTTGGCCCGCAGGCGTCCCGGGACGGACGGAAACCGGGGCACGTTCAGGCCCTCGAGCACGGCCACGACCGCGGGCAGCGGGAGCCGGTAGACGTCGCGACCGCCGGGAACCTCCTGCTCGCACCGAACGCTCCCGTCGGCCACCGCCAGCCCCTTGATCCCGGTCACCGTCGGCCGGCCCAGGGTCCGGCCGAGGCGCACGGCCGTCTGGTAGCCGCCGGAGTCCGCGGCCTCATTGCCCAGCAGGACCAGGTCGAACCGGCCCGAGGCCGCCTCGTCGGCCTGGATGGCTTCGACGATCGCCTCAGCGGTCGATTGCGGGTCCCACTCCCCGCCATCGGTGACCAGGTGGACCGCGCGCGCGATCCCGAGCGCCATCGCATCGCGCAGCTGCTCGAGCGCTTCGGCCGGCCCGAGGGTGAGCACGACCG
>JAKAHU010000147.1 GCA_021825385.1 Chloroflexota bacterium
CCCTCTCCCGGCCGGCGAGCGGCTCGTGTTCGCCTGGACGCTGCAGCAGGGGGTGTTCGTGCTTGGTCTCGGCGATCCGTTCGTCAAGCAGGTGATCGACACGCCGGCCGGGATGTCGCTGGCCGAGAGCCCGCGCTACCGGGACGCCATCGAGCGGGCCGGCTCGGCGAACGCCGGCCAGATCTACGTGGATCTGGGCGGGCTGATCGAATCGTCGGCGGCCCTCCTGCCGGCCGCCGAGCGCGCTCGCTACGAGCAGGAGGTTCGGCCGTTCCTCGAGCCGCTTGGCGCGCTAACCGCCGCCGGGCTCGCCGGCGACCCGATCCGGGTACGCTTCATCGTCACGACCAGGTGATCATCGTCGCCCCGGGATCGAACCGAGGCGAGTGTCAAAGGCTCATCGAGCAGGAGGTTCGCAGTTCATGGCAGTCAGAATCCGGTTGACCCGGGTCGGCGCGACGAAGCAGCCGGCCTACCGTGTCGTCGTGGCCGACGGCCGCAATGCGCGTGACGGTCGCTCGCTCGAGACGATCGGTCACTACAACCCGCGCACCGATCCGGTCGAGATCGCGATCGACGCCGACAAGGCGAAGAAGTGGCTCGCCCGGGGCGCCCAGCCGTCGGAGACGGTCGCCCGCCTGATGCGCGCGACCGGCATCCTGCCGGCCGCCAAGTAGGAGGCGGCGGTGGCAGCCAAGGACCTCGTCGAATACGTCGCCCGCTCACTCGTCGATCACCCCGACGCCGTTCGGGTCGAGGTCGTCCGTGAGCCGGAGGGCACCGTCATCGAGCTCCACGTCGCCGAAGACGACATGGGCAAGGTGATTGGGCGCAACGGGAGCGTGGCCAAGGCGCTGCGCACGCTCCTCAAGGTGACCGCGGCCCGCGACGGCGAGCCGGTGTCGCTCGAGATTCTCTGAGCGTCGGCGAGCGGCTCGTCGTCGGCCGCGTCCGGAGCATCCACGGGCTGCGGGGCGCGGTCCGGGTCGAGGTTCTGACCGACCGCCCGGCCGAGCGCTTCGCCCCCGGACGACGCCTCCATCGCGAGGGGAGCGCCGAGCCGCTGACGATCGTGGCCTCGGTCCCCGACGGTCCGGGTTGGCGGCTGCGCTTCGCCGAGATCCCCGACCGGACGGCGGCCGAGTCGCTGCGCGACGCGTATCTCGAGGCGGTCGTCGAGCCGGGCCAGGAGCTCGGCACCGGCGAGTACTACTGGCACGAGGTGATCGGGGCGACGGTCCGCGACCTCGAGGGGGCCGAGCTCGGAACGGTCGTCGACGTCTACCGGACGGGCGAGACCGAGACGCTCGCCGTCCGCGGCGAGCGCTACGGCGAGTTCGACGTCCCGATCGTGCGGCCGTTCGTGCGTATCTTCGCCCCCCGCCGGCGGGAGATCGTGGTCGACGCGGCGGCGCTCGACCTCCGGCCGGTGAAGGTTCGCCCGGTCCGGCCGCCGCGCCCGGTCCGCGCCCCCCGCCCGCCACGCCGGTCTCGCGTTCCCGCCGGTGGAGGCGTCCCGGGCGCGGCCGGGCCAGCGGCCGCCACGGGGACCGGAGCCGCTCCACGGGGTCGCGTCGGTCGGCCGCGGCAGGCGCCGCCTGGCCCGGATCATGGCGGCCCGGAGGGGGGCCGGTGACTCTCGAGATCGACGTCCTGACCCTCTTCCCCCGGATGTTCGAGGGCCCGCTCTCGGGCAGCATCCCGGCCCGCATTCAGGAGCGCGGCCTGGCCGTGATCCGCGTCCACGACCTGCGCCGATGGGGCCTGGGGCGGCATCGAAGCGTCGACGACTACACCTACGGCGGGGGCGCCGGGATGGTTCTCCGGCCCGAGCCCGTGGCGGCCGCCCTGGCCGAGCTCCGCCGCGACGACTCGATCGCGATCCTCCTCGACCCGGCCGGCGAGCCATTCCGCCAGGCGAAGGCGCACGAACTGGCCGGGGCCGGCCATCTGATCTTCGTCTGCCCGCGCTACGAGGGAGTCGACGAACGGATCCGCGCCCTCGTCGACCTCGAGCTCTCGATCGGGGACTACATCCTGACCGGCGGCGAGCTGGCGGCCCTGGTCGTGATCGATGCCGTGATCCGCCTCCTGCCCGGTGCGATCGACGAGGCGTCGACGGCCGAGGAGTCGTTCTCGTCTGGCCTGCTCGAGTACCCCCAATACACCCGGCCGCCGGTGTTCATGGGCCTGGCCGTGCCGGCGGTCCTGATCGGCGGTGACCACGGTGCGGTCCGTCGCTGGCGTCTGAAGGAGGCGCTGCGTCGGACCCTGCTGCGCCGGCCAGACCTGCTCGAGGGGCGGCCGTTCACGGCCGAGGAGCACGAGCTGCTCGATGAGATCCGGGCCGAGCTCGACGAGCTGGGAGTGGGCCCCTCGACATCACCCGAGGTCGCACCGGCACCGGCCGAGGGGTCGCCGGCAGGGGCTGGCGAGCCCGGTTCGGGGCAGGTCGACCCGGCCGCCCCCGAGGTCTGAGCCGCCCGCCTCGCCCAGGGCGGGCCAACCAGGGCACCGAGCGCGTCGGGCCCCGGAGAGGTGCTATACTCCGCCGTCGGTCGCCTGCGCGGCCCCTCCTCTTTGCCCACCCAGCAGCCACGCTGCCGACCGAGAAGTAGGAACCCACCGTGAACATGCTCGACGAGATCGTCCAGGACCAGCTTCGCACCGACCTGCCCGAGCTTGCCACGGGTGACACCGTGCGCGTCTCGGCCAAGGTCGTCGAGGGGAACCGGGAGCGGATCCAGGTCTTCGAGGGGACGGTCATGCGCCTGCGTGGCGGTGGGATCACCCGTTCGATCACCGTCCGCCGGATCGCCAGCGGTGTCGGTGTCGAGCGGACCTTCAAGGTGAACAGCCCGAGGATCGAGAAGATCGAGGTCGTGCGCCACGGCCAGGCTCGACGCGCCCAGCTGTACTTCCTCCGCCAGCGGGTGGGCAAGGCGGCCACCTTGCGCGAGCGGCGACTGACGAACGGCTGACCGCCCGGGGGCGACCGGCCGGCCGCCTTCCGGCCCGCCCGGCCCGACCCGGCCGATGCGCCGGCGATGACCCCGACCGTTCCCCGGCTCGATCTCGAGCGTTCGCTCTGGCGAGCGGGCCTGCGGCGGGTGGCGGGGGTCGACGAGGTCGGCGTCGCGCCGACCTGCGGCGCCGTCGTGGCAGCCGCGGTGATCATGCCCCCGAACTGCCGGCCGATTCCCGGGGTCCGCGATTCGAAGACGCTCTCGGCCGCCCAGCGCGAACGGCTCGAACCGGTCATCCGGCGCCGTGCGCTCGCGGTCGGGGTTGGAGCGGCTTCGGTCGCCGAGATCGACCGCCTGAACATCTACCACGCCACGCACCTGGCCATGCGGCGCGCGATCTCCCGGCTGGGTGGCCATGACCACGTGCTCGTCGACGGGCTCCCGATCGCCGGCTTCGAGGGGCAGGTCGGGCCGTACAGCGCGATCGTCGACGGCGACGCGCAGTGCTACTCGATCGCCTGCGCCTCGATCGTGGCCAAGGTCGTCCGGGACCGGATGATGGCCCGCCTGGCGCGCCGCCACCCGGGCTACGGGTGGGAGCGGAACCAGGGCTACGCCACCCGCGAGCACCGCGATGCGATCCGCCGGCTCGGTCTGACGCCGCTCCACCGGCGCAGCTTCCTGGCCCTCCAGCGGACGCTCGCGGGTGAGCAGGTCTCGCTCGACCTGTTCGCCGCCGGGGAGGATGTCGCGGAACGCGGGTTCGACGAGCTCGACGACCCGGCCGCGTCCCACCCGGCCCGGGGCGAGCCCCGCCCGCCGCGGGTACGTGGCCGGTAAGTGGCCCGGGGGAGACTGGCGGGATGGTACGAACCGCGGCTCAGCGGCGGGGCGACGCCGGCGAGGCCGCCGTGGCGGCGCGGCTCGAAGCCGCCGGCTGGACCGTGCTCGGTCGGCAGGTGCGTGTCGGACGGCGCGAGCTCGACCTCGTCGCGATCGACCCGGGTCCGCCCGGCGCGCTCGTTGCGGTCGAGGTTCGCTGGCGGGCGAGCCGGTCGTTCGGGCTGGTCGAGGAAACGTTCGACCGGCGCAAGCGCGGGCACGTCGTGACCGCCCTGCTCGGGCTCTTGGAGGGCGGGCGGCTGCCCGACGGCACTCCGCTGCCGCACCTCCCGCTCCGGGTCGACCTCGTCGTCGTCGAGCCGCCGGGGGCGCCGGGCGGACCGCCGCGGATCCGCCACCACCGGGCGGTGACGGGCGCCTGATCCGAGGGTCGCGAGCGCCGGGCGAACCCGTGGGAGCGACCGGCCCGGCCGAGCCGCGGTCGTGCCTGTGCTACACTCCGGCCCGGCCGGCGACGGCCATTTGTCCTGCCCGCGCCCCGACCCTCGACGTCGCGGTGGCGGAGATCACACGCGAGCCGTTCCGACCGGGGCGGTGCCGTCGACCGAGGCGCAGCCCGGTGGCGGTTCCCGGCGACCGGGGCTCGCGGCGGAACAACCGAACAGGAGGTCCATCACCGTGCCATCCGTCTCCATGCGGCAGCTGCTCGAGGCCGGCGTCCACTTCGGCCACCAGACCCGCCGCTGGAATCCCAAGATGCGCCCGTTCATCTTCGCCGAGCGCAACGGGATTCACATCATCGACCTGGCCCAGACCGTCAAGCGGCTCGACATCGCCCTGGACGCCGTCCGCGCCACGGTCGCCCGCGGCGATACGGTCCTGTTCGTGGGCACGAAGAAGCAGGCCCAGGAACCGGTCGCCCAGGAGGCGACACGGGCCGGGATGCCCTATGTCAACAAGCGTTGGCTGGGCGGGATGCTGACGAACTTCGTGACGATCAAGAAGCGGATCGGTCTGCTCGAGCAGCTCGAGGCGCGCCAGCAGGCGGGCGAGTTCGAGCGGCTGCCCAAGAAGGAGGCGGCCAAGCTGACCGAGGAGCTGAACAAGCTGAACGCAACGCTCGGTGGGATCCGGCGGATGAAGCGTCTGCCCGGGGCGATCTTCGTCGTCGACCCGCACCGCGAGCGGATCGCGGTCACCGAGGCGCTGAAGCTCGAGATCCCGGTGATCGGGACCGGCGACACGAACGTCGATCCCGACGAGCTGACCTACATCATCCCGGCCAACGACGACGCGATCCGGGCGATCCGGCTGATCTGTGCCCTCGTGGCCGACGCCGCGATCGAAGGCCAGCGCGAGCGCGCCGCCCGGGCCGCCGAACCGGAGCCGGTTCTGGCGATCGAGCCCGAGCTCGAGGAGGTCCCCTCCGACGAGCTGGTGGCCGCCCTGGCCGGTGGCGGCGCTCTGACCTTCGAGCCGGATCTCGAAGACGAGGACCTGCTGCCCGGGGCCCATCCGGTGCGGGGCGCCGAGCCCGCTCCGGTGCCCGAGGCGAGCCCGGAGGAGATCGCGGCCGAGCTGACCCGGGCCGCCGGCGAGGGGTCCGGGATCGGTGCGGCCGGCGAGCTGGCCGGGCCGGCCGCCGGTTGAGGTTCCGGAGCGAACGAGCAGGCCGGGGGACCGGCGACCACGAACTCACCGCCCGGCCCGCTGGCCGGTGACCAGGAACAGGAGCAACTGACAGGCATGACGGAGATCTCGGCCGAGGCGGTCAAGGAACTGCGCGAGCGGACCGGCGCCGGCTTCATGGACTGCAAGCGAGCGCTCGTCGAAGCGGAGGGCGACATCGAGCGGGCGGTCGCCGTCCTGCGCGAGCGCGGGCTCGCGGCGGCGGCCAAGAAGGCCGGACGGGAAGCACGCGAGGGCCTGATCGGCAGCTACATCCACACCGGGGGCCGGGTCGGGGTGCTGATCGAGGTGAACTGCGAGACGGACTTCGTGGCCCGGACCGAGGAGTTCCAGCGGCTCGTCCGGGACCTGGCGATCCAGGTGGCCGGCATGGCGCCGCTCTATGTCGACATCGACCGGATCCCGGCCGCGGACCTCGAGCGGAAGAAGGCCGAGCTGCTCGCCGACGAGGCGACGCAGAAGAAGCCGGAGGCGATCCGGGCCCAGATCGTCGAGGGTCAGCTGCGCAAGTGGTACTCCCAGGTCTGTCTCTACGAGCAGCCGTTCCGGGACGAGGAGCGCACGGTGCGCGAGCTGATCAACGAGCGGATCGCGACGATCGGCGAGAACATCCGGGTCCGGCGCTTCGCCCGCTACGCGCTCGGGGAGGAGCTGTGAGCGACGCCCGCCTCACGGGCGACACGCCGGCGGCCGTGACGGGCGAGCGTCCGGCCGGTCTGCGCTATCGGCGGATCCTGCTCAAGCTGTCCGGCGAGGCGCTCCTGGGCGAGCGCCAGTACGGGGTCGACCCGGCGTTCTGCGCGTTCATCGCCCGCCAGGTGGCCGAGGTGCACCGGCTCGGTGTCGAGATCGGGATCGTCGTCGGCGGCGGGAACATCTTCCGGGGCCTGGCGGCCGCGGCGCGCGGCATGGACCGGGCCACGGGCGACTACATCGGGATGCTGGCCACGGTGATGAATGCGCTCGCCCTTCAGGATGCGCTCGAGCGGGTCGGGGTCCAGACCCGGGTGATGAGCGCGCTGGCGATGAACGAGGTGGCCGAGCCGTACATCCGGCGCCGGGCCGTCCGCCACCTCGAGAAGGGCCGCGTCGTCATCCTCGCCGCCGGTACGGGCAATCCGTACTTCACGACCGACACGGCGGCGGCCCTGCGGGCGGTCGAGATCGGGGCCGAGGTGATCCTCAAGGCAACGAAGGTCGACGGAGTCTACGACGCCGATCCGCTGACGCATCCCGGCGCCCGGCGCTACGATCGGCTGGCCTATGCGGATCTGCTCCGGGACCGGCTGCAGGTCCTCGATGCCACCGCCGTCTCACTGTGCATGGAGAACGACCTGCCGATCATCGTCTTCGATCTGAATCGGCCCGACAACATCCGGCGGGTGGCCCTCGGTGAGCCGGTCGGAACGCTGATCACATCCGAGCCCGATGGAGGGACGAGCGGATGAGCACCGACGTGCTCGCCTCGACGGAGCACAAGATGGCCCGCGCGGTCGAGGTGATGGAGCGCGATTTCCAGGGCATCCGGACCGGCCGCGCCTCGACCGCCCTGGTCGAGCGGCTGCACGTCGAGTACTACGGCACGCCCACGCCGCTCAACCAGCTGGCCGGGATCAGCGTCCCGGAGCCGCACCAGATCGTGATCCAGCCCTGGGACCGCTCGGTGCTCGGGGCGATCGAGAAAGCGATCCTCAAGAGCGACATCGGCCTGATGCCGAACGTCGACGGCACGGTCGTGCGGCTGAACATCCCGCCCCTGACCGAGGAGCGCCGGCGCGAGATCGTCCGCCAGGTCCACCGCCGGATGGAGGAGGCCCGGGTCGAGATTCGCAACCTCCGGCGCGAAGCGGCGGAGGTCCTGAAGCGCGAGGAGCGCGACGGCACGCTCGGCGCGGACGAGGCGCGCCGCGAGCTCGAGGCGCTCCAGCGGCTGACCGACCGCTTCATCGCCGAGGTCGATCGGCTTGGGGCGCACAAGGAACAGGAGGTCCTCGAGGTCTAGTGAGCCGCGCCCCGCTCGCCCGGCCGACCGACGCGCCGCTGATCGCAGCTGAGGAGGCGCCGAGCCGCGGCGAGGCGCCCGCCCTGCCGGCCGGGGACCTGCCCGTCGAAGACCTGCCGCGCCACGTCGCGATCATCATGGACGGCAACCGGCGCTGGGCGCGAGAGCACGGCCTGACCGAGCTCGAGGGCCACGCCGCCGGGGTCGAGGCGATCCGCAACCTCCTCCGTCACGTCGTGCGGCGAGGGATCCCGATCCTCTCCCTGTATGCCTTCAGCCGCGAGAACTGGGCGCGCCCGGACGACGAGGTGACGGGCCTGTTCGCACTCCTCGAGCAGGCGATCCGGAACGAGACGGCCGAGCTGCGGAGCCAGGGAGTCAGGGTCCGGCTCCTGGGCCGGCTCGAGGAGCTGCCCGAGCCAACCCGCCGATCGATCGCCGAGGCGCTCGAGGCAACGGCCGGGGGTGACCGGCTGCTCCTCAACATCGCCTTCAACTACGCCGGGCGGACCGAGCTCGTGGACGCCGTCCGCCGGCTCGTCCGAAGCGGGATTGCGGCCGAGGCGATCGACGAGCGGGCGATCTCCGAGGCGCTCTACACCGCCGGGCTGCCCGATCCGGATCTGGTCATCCGGACCGGCGGTGAGCAGCGCCTGAGCAACTTCCTGATCTGGCAGTCGGCCTACGCGGAGTTCTATTCCTGTCCGGTCCTGTGGCCCGACTTTGGACCAGCAGCCTTCGACGCGGCGCTGGTCGAGTTCGCCCGCCGGAGCCGCCGGTTCGGCCGGTAGCGGCAGTCGACGATGCGCCAGCGTGCCCGGAGCGCCGCGGTCTTCGTCCCGCTCCTGCTGCTCGCCCTGGCGATCGGGCGGCCGGCGGTCGTGGCCGTGGTCGCGCTCGGGGTCCTGCTCGGCGCGCTCGAGACGTACCGGCTCCTGGCGGCCGCCGGCTACCCGGCTCTGCCCGCGCTCGGTCCGGTCGTCGCCCTCGCCCTCGTCGCCGACGCGGCGCTGCCGGCGACGCTCGGGGCCGGCGGGCCGCTCCTGGTCGGGATCGCGCTCGTCGTCCTGGCCGTGGCGGCCTTTGCCCGGCCGGATCCGCGCGACGGCCTCGAGGCCTGGATCGCGACCCTGTTCGGCGCGCTCTACGTCGCCCAGCTCGGCTTCGTGATCGGGCTGATGGACCAGGCCGGGACCCTGCCCGGCGACGCGCCGCTGGCCGCGATCGGTGCCGAGCGCGTCTGGCCGCTGCTCCTCGTGCTCGCTGTCTGGGCCTACGACACGGGGGCCTATCTCGTCGGCCGGCAGATCGGTGGGCCCCGCTTCCTGAGCCATCTCTCGCCATCGAAGACGTACGC
>JAKAHU010000148.1 GCA_021825385.1 Chloroflexota bacterium
CGGGGCAGGCTCGGCTGGAGCGGGCTGGCCGGCTGCTCGGGGCGGCGCGACGACCTGCGCGGGCGCGACCGGTCGTCAACGTGACGCCGCCGGGCCAGCCGACGGTGGGCGTGCCTCCGAGCGAGCCGAGCCCGAATCGCCACAGGCGCAAGCCGCCGGTCGAGTACCGCTGACGCCGTCGGCCCGGCTCGAGCCGGGCCTCCATCGGTGCGCCAAGCCCCCCGCCCGTCGCGCCGCCCGCTGATCCTCCCGACCGCCGCGCCTCGCCTGTTCCTGGGCCGAACGACGCGCCCGCCCCTGGGCCGAACGACGCGTGAAGCGACAGCTGCGCCGCCCAACGGCTCGGATGTCGATCCGAGCTCGAGGCCATCCGTCGCCTGAGCCGCTGGGCGGTTGTCCCGCATCGTCGCGCGTCGCACGGACCGCTGAACGGTTGGTCGCCACGCCGAGAGGGGGACGAGGTGGCCGTCCTCGGCCACCGCCGCCCGCCGTGGCACCAAGTCAGGGGACACGACCGCCGGTGCACCGCGGCTGCGCGCGCGCACGCAGCCGGCCGACCCCGCGTGGTCTATCGTCGGCGTGTGGTCCGCCAGACGTTCGACCGATCGCCGTGGAGCCTCGACCCCGAGGTCTCGTTCCTCAACCACGGGTCGTTCGGGGCCTGCCCCGCACCAGTGCTGGAGGCGCAGCGGGCCTGGCGGGACCGCCTCGAGGCCGAGCCCGTCCGCTTCTTCGAGCGGGAGCTCGAGCCGCTGCTCGATGCCGTCCGCGCCGAGGTCGGCGAGTTCCTCAACGCGGACCCCGACGGCATCGCATTCGTCCCCAACACCACGGCTGGCGTGTCGACCGTGCTCGCGTCGCTGCGCTTCGCGCCCGGCGACGAGCTCCTCGCCGGCGACCACGAGTACAACGCCACGCTCAACGCCCTCCGCGCGGCCGCCGAGCGCGACGGCGCGAGCGTCGTCGTGTGCCACATCCCATTTCCGATCCACGACCCCGCCCAGGCCGTGGAGGCCTACCTCGAGGCCGTGACGCCGCGGACCCGCCTGGCGCTGGTCAGCCAGGTGACCTCGCCCACCGCGCTCGTGCTCCCGGTGGCCGTCCTGGTCCGCGAGCTCGACCGGCGCGGCGTGGACACGCTGGTGGACGGGGCCCACGCGCCCGGCATGGTGCCCGTGGACCTCGAGGCGGTCGGGGCGGCCTGGTGGACGGGCAACGGGCACAAGTGGCTGTGCGCGCCCAAGGGCGCGGCCATCCTCCACGCCCGGGCGGACAAACGCGATCGGCTGCGGCCGCTGGCGGTCTCGCACGGGTTCAACGACGAGCGTGTCGACCGGCCGCGCTATCGGCGGCTGTTCGACTGGACCGGGACCGTCGACTACTCGCCGTACCTGTCGCTGTCGGCGGCGATCCGATTCGTGGGCGCCCTGCACCCCGACGGCTGGCCGGGCCTCATGGCCGACAACGCGGCGCTCGCCCGCCAGGCCCGTGACCGCGTCTGCGCCGCGCTGGGGACGGCACAGCCCGCCCCGGACTCGATGCTCGGCTCGATGGCCGCGATCCCGCTCCCGGGCCTGGCTCCCACGCCGGAGGCCGCCCGCCGACTCCACGACCAGCTGTTCGACGAGGAGCGGATCGAAGTGCCCATCGTGCCATTCCCGGTGCCGGCCGCCCTGGCGCCGGGGGCGGGGCCGTCGGCCGTGCTCGTGCGGATCTCGGCGCAGCGCTACAACGAGCCCGGCGAGTACGCGGCGCTGGCGTCGGCGCTGGCCGTCCGGCTGCTTGGCCCGGCGAAGCCGCGCTCGCTGCTGGGGCGCCTCCGCCGCTGAGGTCGGGCTCGGGCGGCCTTCCCTGACGCACGACAGGATAGTTGCGCGGTTCACTAATTGCGCCTACCGTTCGCGGTGTCGTATCACGCGCCACGAGCCCCAGCCCGATGACCGATCTGCGTCCTGCCCCCAACCCTGCCGCGACTCCGGCGTCGGGCCCGCTCCCTGCGCTCTACCTGGGCCACGGCGCGCCGCCGCTCCTCGATGACCCGGTCTGGATGCGCGAACTCGCCGCCTGGGCCGGCGACCTGCCCAAGCCCAGGGCCGTGCTGATCGTGAGCGCCCACTGGCAGACCGCGCCGATGGCGCTGGGCGCCACGCGGACGGTCCCGCTCGTGTACGACTTCTACGGCTTCCCCCAGCACTACTACGAGCTGCAGTACCCGGCTCCCGGTGCTCCGGAGCTGGCGGCCGCGGTCAAGGCGCTGATGCCGTCGAACGAGCCCATCCTCGACCGCGAGGGCCGCGGCCTCGACCACGGCGCCTGGGTGCCGCTCATGGCGATGTACCCCGGCGCCGACATCCCGGTGCTCCAGATGTCGATGCCCGACCTTGACCCCGGGCACCTGTTCGAGGTCGGCCGCCGGCTGGCACCGCTGCGCGACGAGGGCGTGCTGATCATCGGCTCCGGGTTCATGACCCACGGCCTGCCGTTCATCGGCGAGTACTTCGCCGGCAGGCCGGGCGCCCCCCAGTGGTCGCGCGACTTCGACGCCTGGGCCGCCGAGGCCCTCGCACGCGGCGACCTCGACACGCTGTTCGCGTTCCGCGAGAAGGCGCCGGGCATGCCCTGGGCGCACCCCACCGTGGAGCACTTCGCCCCGCTGTTCGTCACGCTCGGCGCCGCCGCGAAGCCGGACGACGCACCCCGGACCGCGATCGAGGGCTTCTTCGTCGGCCTCTCGAAGCGCTCGATCGAGGCGCGGTAGCACCTCGCGCCGGTCGAGGTTGGTGAGCCCGCTGGGATTCGAACCCAGGACCAAGGGATTAAAAGTCCCCTGCTCTACCGCTGAGCTACGGGCCCGCCGGAAATCGTCGGTTCCCCGCACGGATTGAGGGGATACCTTCAGAGAGTGCCCGGACGGGGCTTGAGTCCATCGCTAGTACAGCGCATAATCTCGGAGGTGCTTATCCCCGAGTAGCGAGGTGCAGGCGATGTCCCAACCGACCGTCCGGGCAGCGGATTCTAGCGCGCCGCCCGACGTGTTACCCCTCCTGGCGTCCTTCGGCCGGCACCTCCGCGCCGGCAACAAGGCACCGTCTACGATCTCCACCTACGCAAAGGCCGTCGAGCAGCTCGACGCCTTCCTCGCTGGGATGGGGATGCCGCGGGCGGTTGCGTCAATCCGCCGCGAGCACGTCGAGGCCTTCCTCGTCTCCCTTCAGGAGCGGGGGCACGCGCCTGCCACCGTGTCCCAGAGGTTCAGGTCCTGCCAGCAGTTCTTCAAGTGGGCCGTCAGCGAGGACGAGATCCGCGAGAGCCCGATGGCGAGGATGCGCCCGCCGATCGTGCCGGTTGAGCCGCCCGAGGTGCTGCGCGACGCCGACCTGACGGCGCTCCTGAAGGCATGCTCGGGACCCGATTACGATGACCGACGCGACACGGCGATTATTCGGCTCCTGCTCGACACCGGCATGCGACGCGGAGAGATCGCTGGGCTTCGGCTCGCAGACGTCGACCTCGAGGACAACACGGCGCTGGTCATGGGCAAGGGTCGCCGCCCGCGCGTCTGCCCGTTCGGCAACCGGACCGCGAAGGCGATCGACCGGTATCTCCGGGTCCGCGGCCGGCACACGTCGGCCGAGCTCGAGTGGCTGTGGCTCGGCAAGCGCGGGCGCTTGACCGACACCGGCATCGAGCAGCTCATCAAGCGGCGCGCCGCCCAGGCTGGGCTCGAGGGTGTCCACCCTCACCTGTTCCGCCACAGCTTCGCCCACGCGATGCTCTCGGATGGGATGCAGGAAGGCGACCTCATGCGCCTCGCCGGGTGGAAGTCGCGAACGATGCTCGGCCGCTACGGGGCGAGCGCGGCCGACGAGCGCGCCCGTGCGGCGTATCGGTCGCACAGCCCGGGTGACCGGCTATGAGCGACGCCGACACTCTTCGGAGGCTGCTCGAGGAGCTCGAGGGGCAGATGGCCCAGCCGATGCCGCCGGCCCTCCGCCTAGAACAGGAGCGCGCTCTCGCGTTCGGACGTCAGACGCTCGAGCTCATTGAGCGGCCTGAGGATGACCTATCCGAGGTGATGCGCGAGGAGCTAGGCGAGGTCCTCGCCAAGGTGCCGCGGCCCCTTCGCGGCACGACTGCACTCACTGAGGCGAGCCGATACGTCAGCATTCGCCGCGACGTGGACCCGTGGGAGGTGTGGGTCCGGTGGGACCAGATCCCCACGAGCGAGCTTCGGGATGTCGTCGTCGTCCTGGCGAACCTCTGGACCGATATCGTCCGTAGGCGACCCCTTGGACGGCCCAAGCGCAGCACAAATCGCAAGAAGTAGGGGCCAGAAAAGGGTACCCATTTAGACGGGACTCGCGAACGCTGGACTATGCGGGGCATGAGCCTCACGAGCGAGCAGCGGATCCTACGAGCCCGAATGGGCGGGCTCTCCACTGCAGCTCGGGGCCATGTCGTCACCGCGCCCGCCCGGCTGGCCTTCGCCGCGCGGTTCTACGAGGGCATCCCCGAGGACCTACCACAGCACGAGCGCGACCGACGCGCATCGGCAGCTAGGCGGCTCTACTTCACGCGGCTCGCGCTCAAGTCATCGCAGGTCCGCGGCAGAAAGCGAACGGCCACGACGGAGGGTCAGAGTCCCGTCGTGGCCAGGTCGGAGGTGCGCCATCGACGCGCAGATCCGACTCCCTGATCCTAGGCCAGCTCCGCAAGGGACGGTCGTTCGTTTCGCAGACCTCGAGCGTCTCGAGCGGTGGCTGTCGGACAGCTACGAGTCCGCGTGGGCCCTAGCCCGAACTTCCAGCGCTCCACGGGCCTGATCCAGCCTCGAGCAGGCTGTTCCTGAACGTGAACCGGGTTCGGTGATGCTTGTTGCACGGTGCAGGATGTAGTCAGTAATAATCTTGACATCTGGCGTCAGATGTGCATGCTGGTCGCATGGTGAAGCCGAAGACCGATCGGATGCACGTAGTCACGATCCACAGCCGCCAGGGCGGGCGGGAGTACACGAGCACGCTGCTGCGCAACTCGTACCGCGAGGACGGCAAGGTCAAGAAGCAGACGCTCGCCAACCTCTCGCACCTGCCCGAGCCCCTGGTCGAGCTGATCCGGGGCTTCCTGCGCGGGGAGCGGTACCTGGCCGCGGGCGAGGCGTTCCGGATCACCCGCAGCCTGCCCCACGGCCACGTGGCGGCGGTGCTGGGCACGGCCCGCTCGCTCGGCCTGCCAGGGCTCCTCGACCGCCAGCCGTCGCGGGAGCGGGACCTCGCCCTCGCGCTGGTGGTGGCGCGCCTGCTCAAGCCGGTCAGCAAGCTCGCCACCGTCTCCCTGGTCGCGACCACGACGTTGGGCGCCTGCCTCGGGGTCGAGGGCGCCGACGAGAACGAGCTGTACGGGGCGATGGACTGGCTGCTCGCGCGGCAGCCGAGGGTCGAGGCGGCCCTCGCCCGCCGGCACCTGGCCCCGGGCGCGCTCGTGCTGTACGACCTCTCGAGTACGTACGTCGAAGGCACGCACTGCGAGCTCGCCCGGTTCGGGTACTCGCGCGACCACCGGCCCGACCGGCCGCAGGTCGAGTTCGGCCTGCTCACCGACGCGGCTGGCTGCCCGGTCGCGGTCGAGGCGTTCCCCGGCAACACGGCCGATCCGGCCACGGTCGAGGCGCAGGTCGGCAAGCTCCGGGACCGCTTCGGCCTCACGGACATCGTGCTCGTGGGCGACCGGGGGATGCTCACCAGCGCCCGGATCGAGCGGCTCCGCGAGGCGGGCGGCGTCGGCTGGGTGAGCTGCCTGCGGGCGCCCGCCATCCGGCGCCTGGTGGACGAGGGCGACCTCCAGCTCAGTTGGTTCGACGAGCGCAACCTGGCCGAGATCACCAGTCCGGACTTCCCGGGCGAGCGCCTCGTGGTGTGCCGCAACCCCGCCCTGGCGGCCGAGCGCGCCCGCAAGCGCGACGAGCTGCTGGCCACCACCGAGGCGGCCTTTGAACGGGTGGCGGCGATGGTGAGCCGGGGCCGGCTGACGACCGCCGCGGCGATCGCCCGGCGGGTCGGGCGGGTCGAGAACACGAAGCGGATGGCCAAGCACTTCGTGCTCGACATCGGCGAGCGCACCTTTGCCTATCAGCGGGACGACGCCGCGATCCGCGCCGAGGCGGCCCTCGACGGGCTGTACGTCGTGCGCACGAGCGTGGCGGCAGACCGGCTCGCCAGTGCGGCGGTCGTCGAGACGTACAAGCGCCTGAGCTCGGTCGAGCGCGACTTCCGGGCCCTCAAGGGCGACGACCTGGCGGTCCGGCCGATCTTCCACTGGAAGGGCGACCGAGTCCGGGCGCACCTGTTCATCTGCTTCCTGGCGGCCTATCTGCGCTGGCACCTCGAGGCCGCCTGGGCGCCCCTCCTCTTCCGTGACGAGGAACCGCCGGCGCGGGTCGACCCGGTCACGCCGCGGGACCGCTCAGCGAGCGCGCTCACCAAGGAGGGGGACAAGGTCACAGCGGACGGGCTGCGGGCGGGCAGCTTCGCGACGCTCATGACCGAGCTCGCCACCCTGACCCGCAACCGGGTCGTCCCGGCCGGGCTCGACGAGGCCGCGGCGTTCGAGCTGCTCGCCGAGCCGACGGCGCTCCAGGCCCGCGCCTTCGCGCTCATCGGCGTCACACCTGGCAGCGTGTAGTCAGAGCGCCGCAGCCAGATCAGCCGATTTCGTGCTCAAGGCCGCCCGTCGGGCGCTGGAAGTTCGGCCTAGCCGAGGACGGCCGCGTTGACTTCGATCACCTCGCGGAGCCGATCGTGCTCTCCCTCCGGCTCGTGCGGACGATCCTGGCCGAGAACGCCGCATGACTGGCATCGACGCCGCGGACCTGCTCGCGCTGGACCTCCCGCCGCTCCGTGCGCTCGTGCCGGGGATGCTCTTCCAGGGCACCAACATCATCGCCTCGCCCCCAAAGATCGGGAAGAGCTGCCTCGTCTACCAGACGGCCGTCGAGTCTGCCATCGGGGGCGAGCTGCTCGGCCGCAGTGTCGCCCCGGGCGCCGTCCTCTACTTCGCGCTCGAGGACGGCCGCCGTCGCGGGCAGGAGCGGCTGCGGGCCGCCCTGGCAGGCCGCACGATGCCCGTGGGCCGGCTCGAGATCCGCTGGGAGGCCCGCAACATCGGGGAGGGCCTCGAGGATGACCTAGCCGCATGGCTTGACGAGCACGCCGACGCCTCGATGGTGGCGATCGACACGCTCGGCAAGGTGCGCCCGCGGAGCGAGGGCCACCGGAACGCCTACGAGGTGGACGTCGCGCTGATGGCGCGGCTCCAGGACCTCTTCCGCGACCGGACCACGGCGCTCGTGATCGTCCACCACGCGCGCAAAGAGGCGACAGACGACTTCCTCGCCAGCGTCTCCGGCACGTATGGCATCACCGGCTCGGCCGACACGATCGTCGTCATCCGGCGGAAGCGGCTCGAGGCCTTCGGGACGCTGCTCGTGACGGGGCGCGACGTCGCCGACGCGGAGATCCCGGTCCGGTTTGACGGGCTCACCTGGCGCGAGGCGCCCGGCGTTCTGTCGGCGGCATCGGTGCAGCGGGCCGAGGTGTTCCGGGTGATCGAGGCCGATGGCCCGATATGGCCCAAGGCAATCGCCGACCGCCTCGAGCTCGAGCGCACGAGCGTGCAGCACATCGTCGAGCGCCTCGTCAAGTCGGGCGCCGTCGCCCGGACCACGGCCGGCTATGTCACGGCGGAGGCGATTCGCTCCTCACCCCTCCATCACTTGAGTCACTCCCAGAGTGATGACAGTGACAGGGGGGTACTCCCGCGCGAGGGTGTCGACCTCCGGGCATATGCCGAGTCCCTCTTCGGGGATGTCTTGGGAGGCGAGGCGTGAGAAGGGCTGCGGCTGGCCCGGGGTGGCCTCGCGCGCGCGGCATTGACGCCGATAACGGCCAGGTATGCGCTGTCCGTGAGGCGGGGCCGCGCACCCATCGGGCCTCGAGTCGCCCCGGACCGGGCGCAGTTATGCGCTGGATCGCATGAACGAGCGGGACCTCGAGGCCGGCGTGCTGGACATCGCCCGCCTGTACGGCTGGCGCGTGGTGCACTTCCGGCCCGCCCGCACCGCGCACGGATGGCGGACGCCGGTCGCCGCTGACGGCACCGGTTGGCCCGACCTGTTCATGGTCCGCGGCCCCCGGCTCGTGGCCGCCGAGCTCAAGAGCGACCGGGGCCGGCTCACCCCAGCACAGGCGGGATGGCTCGACGCCCTGGCAGGCGCTGGCGCCGAGTGCCACCAGTGGCGGCCCGCCGACTATCCAGACGCGATCGCGGAGGTGCTCCGATGACGAAGCGCGACTACTCCGCCGAGCGGCGTGCCGGAGGCCGTGGCACGCGCCGCCTCGGTCGGCCCCGTCCGCTGATTCCCTGGTTGGGCGTCGCGTTTGCGGACTCGGCCCCGCACGCGGCAGGCCACACTGTCGCGGCAAACGGGCTGCCGGCGATGTCACTTGCCAAGCCACGCCCGGAGCCGACGGCCCGGCAGACCCGGCTCTCGCCTCGCCAGAGACAGATCATGGCGGCACTGCTGCGCGATAGTCCCGAGTTCGCGCCGCCGAATCCGCCGATATCGCTCGAGATCATTGCGACGGCGCTCGGGATCGCCCCGGCGACCGTAAAGGAGCACATGCGTCGGCTCCGAAGAAGCCGACCGGACCTATACGGCGCCGTCATGGAGCACCGACGAGGCGCGTTCGCAAAGTGGCATGCCGCGGTCGCCGAGGACCGGCGGGAGCGGTCCCGCCGATGGGGCCGGCGTCGCTGGGCCGCGCGCTACCGGGCCGAGCACGGCTCCTGGCCGT
>JAKAHU010000149.1 GCA_021825385.1 Chloroflexota bacterium
GCGCGATTCGGCCTTTTGGTTGAGCGTGGCGCAACACCCGCCGACCCGCCCCGAACCGGGCGACCCGCCCGGACGCGCCGACCCACCCGAGACGCGCCGACCCGCCCCGAGACGCGCCGAGCCACCCCGAGACCCGCCGAGCCACCCCGAACGAGGCGACCCACCCGCCGACCCGCCCGAGACCCGCCGAGCCGCCCCGAACCGGGCGACTCAGCTCAGGTCGACGAACACGTTCTTGACCTCGGTGTACTCGCGCAGCGCATCCATCCCCAGGTCGCGCCCGAGACCCGACATCTTGTAGCCGCCGAACGGCGCCTCGATGTGGACCGAGTTGTTGCAGTTGACCGAGATGACGCCGGTCTGGATCCCCTTCGAGACCCGGATCGCGCGCCCGATGTCGCGGGTCCAGACCGAGCCCGAGAGGCCGTACGGGGTGGCATTCGCCAGGCGGACCGCCTCGTCTTCGCTGTCGAACGGGATGACGGCCACGACCGGCCCGAAGATCTCCTCGCGGACGATCTTCATCTCGGTCGTCGCCCGATCGAAGACCGCCGGCAGGAGGTAGGCGCCCCGGCTGAGCGCGGGATCGGTCGGGGGGACCCCGCCCACCACGAGCTCGGCGCCCTCGGCCCGCCCCGCCTCGACGTAAGCGGCGACGCGGTCACGCTGCCGGAACGAGACGAGCGGTCCAACCTCGGTCGCCGGATCGGATGGATCGCCGACCTTCACCTTCTTCGTCGCCTCGGCGAAGAGCGCGACGACCTTGTCGTGGACCGAGCGCTCGACGAGGATCCGGCTCCGGGCGCAGCAGTCCTGGCCGCAGTTGTCGAAGACCGAGTACGGGCTCTCGGCGGCGAAGCGCTCGAGGTCGGCGTCGGCGAAGACGATGTTTGGGCTCTTGCCGCCCAGCTCCAGGCTGATCTTCTTGATGTTGCCCGCGGCCAGCCGCATGATCTCCTGCCCGGTCGCCGTCTCACCGGTGAAGCCGACCTTGCCGATCCCGTGGTGGGCCGCGATCGCCGCGCCGACCGTGCCGCCCGGGCCGGTGACGACGTTCACGACTCCGGCCGGAAGCCCGGCCTCGAGGGCCAGCTCGCCGAACCGGACCGCCGTCAGCGGTGAGTAGCTGGCGGGTTTGAGGACGACCGTGTTGCCGGCCGCCAGCGCCGGGCCGAGCTTCCAGCTGGCGAGGTAGAGCGGGAAGTTCCAGGGCACGATCAACCCGACCACGCCGATCGGCTCGCGCAGGGTGAAGTCGAAGCCCGGACGAGTGACCGGGATCGTTTCGCCGTGGAGCTTCGTCGTCGCGCCGGCGTAGAACTCGATCACGTCGGCGACGCGGCCGATCTCCCAGCGCGCGCCCGAGATCGGCTTGCCGATGTTGCGGCTCTCGAGCTGCGAGAGCTCCTCGTGGTGGTCGCGGACGACCTGGGCGAGCCGGAACATCAGCCGGGCGCGCTCGGCCGCGGTGATCGTGGCCCAGCCGGAGTCAAAAGCGGCCTGCGCGGCCGCCACGGCCCGATCGACGTCGGCCGGGGTTCCCTCGGCGACACGGGCGATCGTCGTCCCGGCGTGGGGCTCGACGACGTCGAACGTGCGCCCGTCGGCGCCGTCCACCTGGGCGCCGCCGATGATCATGCGGACGGTCGGCGGGGTCTGGTCGGTGGTCATCGTGATGTCCTCTCGGTGCGGCAGCTGAGTGGCCCGGGGCGCAGGGGTGGAGGAGTCGATGATACGGGCCGCTCGTCTCGCCGGTGTCCGCGTTCCACGTCACCGGCTGGTTCCGGGTCCCCAGCGGCCGACCAGGCGGCCGAGCAGGCGGCCGGCCAGACGGCGCAGGCGGCCGAGCACACGGTCGACCAGACGGCCGCCCAGCGCTCGAGCAGGTGGTCGACCAGCCGGCGCAGGCAGCCGAACAGACGGCCACGCCCACGGCCCCCGGCCACCGATGCCGGGTCACCACAACCAGGCCACTAGAATGGCCGGGTGCCCTGCAACCACGAGCCGTCCCGCCACCGATGACCGCCCTGAGCGGCGCGATCCTCTCGCACCGGGTCCGCGTCTGGGTCGCGCTCGTGCTGGCCGCCGTCCTCGCCGGGAGCATCGGCTATGTCGTGATCGAGGGCTGGTCGGCGCTCGACGCCGTGTACATGACCGTGATCACGATGACGACGGTCGGCTTCAAGGAGGTTCGTGAGCTCGACACGGCCGGCCGGCTCTGGACGATGGCGGTCTCGGTCGGCGGTGTGGCGATCATCTTCGGTTCGATCGGGATCGTTGCCGAGACGGTCCTCAGCGAGGCGGCCAGCGGCAGGCGAGAGGAGCGACGGATGCGCGAGGCGGTCGAGGCTCTCAGCGACCACTACATCGTCTGCGGCTACGGTCGCGTCGGGGCGACGAGTGCCCGCGAGCTCGTCCACAGCGGCCAGCGCCTGGTCGTGATCGACGTGACCCCCGAGTCCCTGGAGATTGCCCGGGCTGACGGCCACCTGGTCGTCGAGGGCGACGCCACGAACGACGCGACGCTCCGCGCCGCCGGCGTGGAGCGCGCCCGCGGATTGATCACGACGATCGACTCGGACGCGAACAACGTCTACGTCACCCTCTCGGCCCGGGCGCTCAACCCGCGCCTGTTCATCGTCGCCCGGGCCAACACCGAGGGCGCCGAGGCAAAGCTCCTCCAGGCCGGCGCCGACCGGGTCGTCTCGCCGTACGTCCGGGCCGGCCGCCAGATCGCCGAGCTCGCGATCCGGCCGCGCGTCGCCGACTTCATCGACGCGGCCCTCTCCCACGGCGAGCTCGCCTTCTCGATGGAGGAGGTGGAGGTGGCGCCGGGTGGGCCGCTCGACGGGCGAACCGTGGGCGAGCTGCGCCGCGAGGGGATCTTCACCCTGGCCATCGTCGCCGGCCCACAGGCCTACGAGGCGAACCCGCCGGCCGAACGGCGTCTCGGCAGCGGCGAGAGCCTCGTCGTCTCGGGGAGCGCGGAGACCCTGCGCCGGCTGCGCGAGCAGGCCTGACCGCCGGCCAAGCCGGGGCGCCACGGCCGCTTACTCTGGGTCGGCGGCCCCCGGATCTGCTGTGTCCGCCCGCTCCCGGTCGGACGCCTGCGGGCTCTCCGACGCCTGCGGGCCGCCCTCCGAAGCCTGCGAGCCATCCGCGGCCTGCGGGCCCTCCGAAGCCGCTGCGGGACGCGCGACGGCGAAGAGTGCCGCCCCCACGATCCCCGCCTCGTTGCGCAGCATGGCCGGGACCACCGGCGGGCGGCAGGTCAGGTGGGGGATGAACTTGTCGGCGTTCTTGCTGACGCCGCCGCCGATGATGATCAGGTCCGGCCAGAGGATCCGGTCGATCGCGTTCAGGTGCTCGTCCAGATCCGCCGCCCAGGCCTTCCACGACAGCCCGCGGCGGATCCGGGCGGCCGCGGCGGAGCGGCGCTCGGCATCGCGGCCGCGAATCTCCATGTGGCCGAGCTCCGTGTTCGGGACGAGGACGCCGTCGACGAACAGGCCCGAGCCGGTGCCGGTGCCGAGGGTCAGGACGAGGACGACCCCTCGCCGGCCGACCCCGGCCCCGAAGCGCATCTCCGCCAGCCCGGCCGCGTCGGCGTCGTTGACCAGGGTGACCGGCCGCCCGAGGACGCGCTCGAGGTGCTCCTGGGCCGGGTACTCGACCCAGCCCGGGTCGACGTTCCCGGCGGTCATCGTCCGGCCGCCCAGGATGACGGCCGGGAAGCCGACCCCGACCGGGAGGCCGTGCCGGCCGGTCGCCGACTCGATCCGCCGGACCAGGCGCGCGATCGCCTCGATCACCGCGTCCGGCGTGGACGGCTCGGGGGTCGGCAGGCGGAGGCGCTCCGAGACGAGCTTGCCCTCCGCCGTGTCGACGGCGGCCGCCTTGATCCCGCTGCCACCAACGTCGACCCCGATCGCGACCCGCTCTTGTTCGGTCATCGCGCGGTCCTCAATTCGTGCCCCCGTGCCTGTGTTCCTTCGGCCGGCCGGCCCTTCGGTCGCCCCCGGAGTCGGCCGTCCGTCCGGGCTCAGAAGTAGTTGACGCTGATCCCGCCGTCGACGACGAGCTGGGCGCCGTTCGTCCAGCGCGATTCGTCAGACGCAAGGTACATCGCCATGTACACGATCTCCTCTGGCTTGCCGAACCGACCGGTCGGGTTGCGCGCCAGGCGGATCCGCTTCGCCTCCTCGTCCTTGACCAGCCAGTCCATCAGGAGCGGCGTCTCGACCGGCCCGGGGCAGATCGCGTTCGTCCGGATGCCCTTCGGGCCGAACTGGACGGCCAGGCTGCGGGTGAGGGCGAGGAGCGCCCCCTTCGAGGCGGTGTACGCGTCCTGGGGCACCGAGCAGCCGAGCAGGGCCACGAAGCTCGAGATGTTGATGATCGAGCCCGAGCCCTGGGCGATCATCTGCGGGATCGCGTACTTGCAGCCGAGGAAGACGCCGCGCACGTTGACCGCCATGACCTGGTCCCAGGTGGCAACGTCCGTGTCGATCACCGAGTGGTCGGCCTCGGGCATGATCCCGGCGTTGTTGTAGAGGACGTCGACCCGGCCGAAGGTCGCGACCGCATGGTCGACCATCGCCTTCGCCTCGGCCTCCTTCGAGACGTCGACCTTGACGAACGTCGCCTCGCCGCCCGCCTCGCGGACGAGCCGGACCGTCTCGCTGCCGGCCGGCTCGCTGAACTCGGCGACGACGATCTTGGCGCCTTCGGCGGCGAACATCAGGGCGGCCGTCCGCCCCATGCCGCTGCCGGCGCCGGTGATGATGCAGACCTTGTCGCGGAGTCGCATGCCGTGGTGCTCCTTGTCCTGTCGGGCTCGATTGACGTGGTGATCCCGGTTCCTGATCCCGGTATCAGGGCGGCGCCGGGGCCGGCCGCTGGCTTGCCTCCGGGCGCCTGAATCGGCTGGGGCGGACCGAGGCCGGGCCGCCCCAGCTCGATCGTCAGCCCCGTTCGAGGTAGCGCTCGCGGTCCCAGGGGTGAACGACCGCGTCGTAGGCCTGCTGCTCCACCCGGGCGGCGTTGAGGTAGTGGTCGACGACGTCCTGGCCGAAGATGTCGACCGCCGCCTCGCTCCGCTCGAGCTCGATGATCGCCTCCCAGAGCGCCCGCGGCATCCGATCGCAGCCGGTCGCGATGTAGCCGTTGCCCTTGTACTCGGCCGGCGGCTCGATCTCATGCTCGATCCCCCACAGGCCCGCGCCGACCATCGCCGCGTAGGTCAGGTAGGCGTTCATGTCGCCGCCGGGGAAGCGGTTCTCGATGTGCAGGGCCTGGCCGTGGCCGACGACCCGGAAGCCGGTCGTCCGGTTGTCGCGGCCCCAGACCACGTTGACCGGGGCCCACGAGAGGGCCGCGAAGCGCTTGTACGAATTGACGTTCGGGGCGATGAACACCGCCAGCTGGCGGGAGAGGGCCATCATCCCGCCCATGAAGTGGCGCATCGTCTTCGACATCTTGTACGGGGCGTCGGACTTCTCGTCCTCCATCAGCGAGCGCGTCCCGTCGGCGTTCCAGACGCTCATGTGGAGGTGGCCCGAGGAGCCGGTCCAGCGGTGGTCCGGCTTGGCCATGAACGTGATCCCCCAGCCGTTGAGATAGGCGATCTCCTTCGCGCCGTGCTTGAAGATCACCGTCCGGTCGGCCGACTCGAGGACCTCGTCGAAGCGGATGTTCACCTCGTGCTGGCCAGGAGCGGCCTCGCCCTTGCTGAACTCGACGGGGATCCGGGCCTCGGTCATCTGGTTGCGCAGCAGCCGGTGGAGCGGCTCGGCCTTCGTCGCCTGGAGCAGGTGGTAGTCCTCGTTGTAGTAGCCGAACGGCTCCGGGGTGGCCCAGCCCTTCCGGTGCTGCTCCTCCCAGGAGTCCTTGAGGACGAAGTACTCGAGCTCCGAGCCGGCCTTGACGACATAGCCCATCGAGGCCGCCTTGGCGACCTGGCGCTTGAGCATCGTCCGCGGCGAGACGGGGATCTCCGTGTGCGTCTCTTCGTCGACCGTGTCGGAGAGGACGAGCGCGGTCCGCTCGAGCCAGGGCAGGACGCGGAGCGTGCTCCAGACGGGCTCGGCGATCCAGTCGCCGTAGCCGGTCTCCCAGTTCATCAGCTTGAACCCGTCGGGGGTGTTCATCTCCATGTCGGTGCCCAGGAGGTAGGTGCAGAAATGGGCACCGTGATCGATCACCCCGTTCAGGAACGCCTGGGCCTGGACGCGCTTGCCCACGAGGCGGCCCTGCATGTCGGTCAGGGCGACGACGAGGGTGTCGACGCGCCCGTCGCGGACCATCGCCTCGAGTTCCTGGAGCATCGGGTGCTTGGTGGGGTGCTTGGCGTTGCTCATCGATCCTCTCCCGTCGCGCGGCACGAGGTCATGCCACGCGCGATCTCATGCCGCCCCGTCCGTCCGGCGTCTGCCCGGACGGCTGGTGGGCGACGCATGATCACCGATCAGGGAGGGCCGACCGACGAGGCCGGTCGGCCCTCCGATGCTACGACGTTGGCGTCCGCCCCGTGGGGCGGTCGTGCGCTTGAACAGCGCGCCCCCGCCGGGCGTTGGCGCGCCTTCGAGCGTTCGTGCCGGGTGCCGCCGGTCAGGCCTGGGTCGGACCGCTCAGCTCCTCGGCAGCATGCTCGAACTCGCGCTCGATCTCGGTCAGCTCGGCCTCCATGCCCATGACCCGCGGACCCTGGAACCCGCGGCGGGCCCAGCCGTAGTAGTAGATGAGCAGGAACACGACCGTGCCGATCATGAACGGCCAGGAGATGTTGCCCGAGGTCGGGAACGAGAAGAGGACCATCAGGACGAGGACCCAGAAGAGGGCCACGACCGCGACCGGCTTGGACCAGCGCCCGAGGCTCCAGACGCGTGCCTTCAGCCACTCCTGGGTGGTGGCGCCCAGGTAGATCGTGATCCCGTATGCGGCGTACAGGAAGATCGTGCTGATCGCGGTCACGATCACGATCGCGGTGCCGCCGCCAACGACACCGGCCAGGACGGTGAAGACCCAGGCCACGACGGTGATCCCGATCAGGCTGTTGGCCGGCGTCCGGTAGCGGTGCGAGACCTTCTTGAGCCAGCCCGATCCGGGGACTCCGTCATCGCGGGCGAAGGCGTACAGCATCCGGCCCGCGGCCGCGACCGAGGAGAGGCCACAGAACGCCATCGCGATCGCGATCCCGGCGCTCAGCAGCTCGCCGAGCTGGCCGAGGTTGTACTTGAGGATCTCGATCACCGCGACTCCGCCGCCGAAGTAGTACTGGCTGGCGGTGGGCAGGGTCGTGTCGTCGAGCACGCTCGGGAAGAGCGTCGACAGGTTCGGCAGGTGGGTCGTCAGGGCGAACAGGAAGATGAACCCGACCACGGCCGACACGGCGACCGAGAGGAAGATCCCCCAGGCGCTCGCGACGCGGGCACCGATCGTCTCCTCGGCCACGTGGGCCGAGGCGTCGTAGCCGGTGTACGTCCAGTTCGCCTGCAGGAGCGAGAAGAAGAAGGCAAGGACGACCGGGTAGCTGATCGCCGGACCGTACTGCAGGTTGATGAAGCCGAGGTCGTTGTTCCAGCTCCCGGCCACGTCCTGGGGCTGGATCGCGAACAGGGTCAGCCCGGACTCGTCCGGCTTGCCGGTCAGGAAGACGAGCACGACGATCGCGGCGACGATCGCGATGTGCCACCAGACGCTGACCTGGTTGAGGAGGGCGACGAGGTTGATGCCGGCGATGTTCATCACCAGCTGGATCGCCATCAGCACGCCCATCGTCAGGAGCTGGCCGGTCAGGATCGCCGTGCCGCCGGCGGCCAGGATCACACTCGTGTTGTCATAGGTGATCCCGAGCCCCGACAGGATTGGCGTGATGATCGTCGCGTTCAGGAACGCCGCGGCCGCGAAGTTGATCCCGGCCACGATCGCGAACTGGCCGATCAGGTTGAGCCAGGCGGTCCACCAGCCCCAGTCCTTGTTCTTCATCTTCGAGGCCCAGTAGTAGAGGCCGCCCGCCGTCGGGTAGGCCGAGGCGATCTCGCCCATCGAGGCCGCGATGAAGAGGACGAAGACCGTGACCAGCGGCCAGCCGATCAGGACCGCTGCCGTCCCCGCCCAGGCCAGGCCGTAGTCGTAGAGGATGACGGCGCCAGTGAGGATCGAGATGATCGAGAAACTGATCGCGAAGTTGCTGAAGCCGCCCATCGAGCGGAACAGCTCCTGGGCGTAGCCGAGCTGGTGCAGCTCGTGGACGTCCTGCTTGATCTGCTCTTCCCGGGACCGAGGTTGAGTCATCGATTCCTCCACACTCGAGATGGCTCGCGGGTCCGGACGGCGCCCGCGGTGATCACCGGTCTGCGAGCCATTCGGCCTCCCTCCGGACCTGAACGGCGAGACTGTGGCGACTGACACGATCGCGATGACGCGGGGATTCGGGGATCGGGCTGCCGTGGCGGCCGCCCGGCAGCGGTACCGTGGTGCGGCGGTGATTCGTCGGTCGCAGACCCTCCTTTCGGTCGGGGCCCGACCCTCCCCGGGGCACGGGCGCGAACTCGATCGACTCCCGGACCGGACGACCGACGCTGCCCGCCGGGCGATCGCGGAGCGTCATGCCCAAGAGAATGCGCGGACTATACGCCACCGGGCGCGTGCCGGAGCGGCGATTCGCGCACCGCGGACCACCCCGATGACACCGGGTCGGGCTCGGCCGGCATGGCGGCCCGACAACGGCCGCGGCCCGAGCGGTTTGGGCGGCCCGCCTGCCTTCAGATCGGAAGA
>JAKAHU010000150.1 GCA_021825385.1 Chloroflexota bacterium
CCGCGCCCTCGCGGCAGTTTGCGCGCGTCCAGGCGAGCGCCTGCTCGTACTCGACGGGGTCGTAGATCCCCTCCTCCAGCCGCCGGGTGAACTCAGACATGTCGACGCTCTCGACGCGCATCCCGAGGTACTTCTCGAAGAACTGGTGGTCCACGATCGAGCCCGCGATGCCCATCGAGACGCTGCCGAGCGACAGGTATGACTTGCCGCGCAGGATCGCTGCCGCCAAGCCCGCCTTCGCAAAGCGCAGGATCTTCGTCTCCACATCTGCCGGGATGGACCCGTCGGTAGCGTCCTGCACGTCGCGGCCGTAGATGCCGAACGCCGGGAGGCCCTTCTGGGTGTGCGCGGCGAGAACGGCCGCCAGGTACACGGCGCCCGGCCGCTCGGTCCCGTTGAAGCCCCACACCGCCTTGGGCGTGAGCGGGTCCATGTCCATCGTCTCGGAGCCGTAGCACCAGCAGGGCGTGACTGTGATCGAGACCCCGACGCCCTCCTTGCGGAACAGCTCGGCCACTTTGGCCGCCTCGTACACCCCGCCGATGTTATGGCCAGGGACAACGACCTCGACTGGGGTGCCGTCCGGATACCGGAGATTGTTGCCGATCAGGGCCGCCGTGCGCAGCGCCATGTTGCGCGTTTGGTCCTCGAGCGACTCCCGGACGCCGTGCATGCGGCCGTCGACTGCCGGGCGGATTCCGATCTTGGGCCAGTCCCCTACGAAGCGGCCTGCGGTGTTGACGGTAGTCATGCGGTTACCTCGTGCTCTTGGGACACTGTGTCCGGATCCTTGGACGACGGTTACCCCCGGTGGACGACGCCGATCGTGATTAGGATGTTGCCGTAGGTCCGCTGTTCACCGGTTGCGATCGCGAGGGCGCAGTCCGGGCTGCGGGCCATCTCGTAGAACGCGAACCGGCCCACCCGCACAAGCTCGTTGTCCGGGAGAAGCTCGCGGAAGTCCGCGTAGATGATCGGCTCGGTGCCGTCGTCGGGCCCCATGACGTGGACCGCCTCGACGGAGATGGACTCCCTGATCGCGTCGAGGACATCGATGACCGTGAGCTTCCCTGGCTCCAGGTTTAGGAAGACCCGGCGAGCTGCCGGATTCGAGTGGGTCGCAAGGGGGTAGTTTCCGTCAGCGATCAGGACTTGGGCGCCGTGCCCAGCCCCGCCCAGCGCGGCGAGGATCTCGGGGTGGAGCAGGCGGGTCTTGAGCATGGACTCCCTCGTAGGCGGCGGTATCGAAGACACCGTCATGCTCGGAGCCGGTTCGGGCCCACGACTGGACCTGGGACCGGCACTAGGTTTTGGCGAAGCGCCGCGCAACTGTGCTGAGGCCCACGGCCAAGATCAGGATGGCGCCTTGGAAGACGTACTGCCAGAACGTCGGCGCACCCAGGATGGCCAGGCCGTTGAAGCCGATCGCGACGATCAGGACGCCAATGAACGTGCCGACGATGTGGAACTCGCCCTCGCGCAGGGTCGCAGATCCGAGGAATGCCCCAGCGAACGACATGAGCAGGTAGCCGTCCGCCGCACTCGTCGTGCCGCTGCCGATCAGGGACGCTAGGAGGATGCCAGTGATCGCGGAGCAGCTCCCGGTCGCGACCATGGCCATGAGCTTGATCCGGTCCACCCGGATGCCCGAGAGGCGGGCCGCATCCGGGTTGCCGCCCACTGCCTGGATCCGCTGCCCCAGATCGGTCCGGTTGATGAGGACCCACAGCAGGGCCAGGGTCAGGAGCATGAAGATGATGTTGTTGGGGATGCCGGCCACCCAGCGTCCGAGGGCGAGGTCCAGGAAGGCTTTGGGCACGCCCGAGGCGACCGGGACGCCGCCCGCGTACGCGTAGTTGATCCCGACCACGACGGTACCCACACCGAGCGTGGCGATGACCGAGTTCACGCGCAGCTTGGTGATGATGAGCCCACTCACCGCGCCGATCGCCGCCCCGGTCAGGAGCACGGCCAGGATCGCCAGCGGCCACGGAACGCCCTGGTCCACCATCAGACCGGTCACCAACACCCCGGAGAAGCTCGCCACGTAGCCGATGCTGAGATCCAACTCGCCGACGATCAGCGCGACTGTCAGCCCCCCGGCGATGATCGCGGTCAGCGCCGCCTGGTTCAGGATGTTGGCAAAGTTCGACAGCGTCGGGAACGCGTCGGGCGCGGCGACACTGAAGACCACGACCATCAGCATCATCCCGAGGAGCGTCCCGTAGCGGCCCATGAACGCAAAGGCAAGGCGGCGTCGGTGGCCGGCGGCAACGCCGCCCTGGACCAAACCTGATGTCTGTGCAGTGGTCATGGCTTGGTGGTCGCTCCCTGTCCGTGGGCATAGCTCAGCTGGAGGATGGCTTCCTTCGTGATCTCGCGACCGGTTAGCTCGCCGGCGACCCGACCCTCGACCATCACGAGGACGCGGTTGCAGAGGTCGGGCAGCTCCTCGACCTCCGAGGAGATGACGATGACGCCGACTCCGCCGGCGGCCAGCTCCTTGATGATGCGGTGGATCTCGGCGCGCGCACCAACATCGACACCCCGGGACGGCTCGTCGAGGATGAGTACCCGCAGATGGCGCGTCAGCCACTTCCCGATTACGACCTTTTGCTGGTTGCCGCCGCTCAGCTCGATGACAGGCGTCGTGACCCGCGGGGTCTTGATCTGAAGCTGGTGGGCGACCTCCTTCGCGCGGCGCGCGGCGCGCGATAGGCTGATCAACGGGATTGGGGCTGCGTAGCGCAACGGCCGGAGGTCAGCCAGGTTGATGTTGAAGCTGACGTCCTTCTGCAGGACGAGGCCCTGAGATCGGCGTTCTTCGGGGATGAAGCCAATGCCGCGGGCAAACGCGTCGTGCGGTCCGGCAGGTCTCCAGGGGGCGCCGTCCAGAAGGATCGTCCCGGTGTCGGCGCGATCGGCGCCAAAGATGAGTCGCACGAGCTCCGAGCGCCCAGCTCCAACGAGGCCGGCGAGGCCGAGCACCTCGCCGGCGTGCAGCTGGAGCGAGACGTCCCGGACGATGATTCCCCGGCCAAGGTGACGAGTTTCGAGCACGACGGGGCCGCCGTGATCTGGGGCGCCGGCCGAGGAGGCCGCCGCAACATCGCAACCGACGATGGCGCGCACGAGTCCGCCCTTGGTCATCGCCGCTCGATCAGTGCGTAGGACGCGCACGCCGTCCTTAAAGACAGTCACCCGGTCGCAGAGATCCATGATCTCGTCGAGCCGATGGGATACGTAGAGGATCGCGATCCCGTCCGAGCTGAGTTCGCGAATGATCTGGAACAGGCGGCCCGCCTCTTCGGCCGACAGCGACGCCGTGGGTTCATCCATCGCAATTAGCCGCGCCCGGCGGACCAGCGCGCGGCCGATCGAGATCAACCACTGATTCGCGACGCTGAGGGTCTCGACGGGGATGTCTAGGGGGAAATCCACGCCAAGGCGACGCGCCACCTCCTCGACCTGACGACGGACCGGCCCCCAGGTGATCAGGCCGAACCGGCTCGCCTTCGGTAGGCCCAGCGTCATGTTTTCAATGGCATTGAACTTCGGAACGAGGTTCAAATCTTGGTGGATGAAGTTCAAGCCGATTTCCGAAGCGTGCTCCGGGTCCACGATCGTGACTGGCTTGCCGTCGACCATGATCGACCCGGCGTCCGGCTGGTACAGCCCGGCCAGCAGGCGGATGAGGGTGGACTTGCCAGCACCGTTTGCGCCGACGAGGCCGTGCACCTCACCCGCCGCGATGTCCAGGTCCACACCCTTGAGGGCTTGCACGCCACCGAAGTGCTTGGCGAGCCCGCGAACCTGGAGGAACGGCACCGGGCCGCCCCCTCCAGGTTCGTCGGTCGCCCCATCCCGACCGACGGTCGGGATGGGGCCGGAAACGGAGTCGATCACTGCGGCGCTTGGATTGCCTCGGGATGATCCTTGATGAACTGCTCAACGTTCTGGTTGTTCACGACGATCACCGGGACCTCGACCGCCTTCGGCTGCCAGCTCGCGCCGGCTTGGATCGCATCGAGCAGGGTCTGGAACATGACTTTGCCTTCTTCCTCGACCTGGGCATACGACGTGGCGGTCATGGTGCCGTCCTTGACCGCGTTGATCGCGTCGGCGTTGCCATTCTGGCCGTAGACCTTCACGTCCGTGCGTCCCTGCTGCTTGAGGGATGAGATCGCGCCGAGGGCCGGATCATCCCAGCAGCCCCAGATCGCCAGCGGGCCAGAGCCCGCGGGCTTGCCGGCGAGCCAAGCCGCCGCGTACTGGGCGCCGTCTTGGAGATAGCCGGGGATCCTGACCTCATTCTTGGTGACCTTGATGTCTGGATAACCCTTCAGGATGTCGTCCAGGACCTGCTCGCGATCACGGCAGACCTGGCCGGTGTGATACGTGAGGGCAAGGATCTGGCCTTTGCCGCCGAGATCCGCGACCATCTGCTTCACGACCGGCTCGGCCTGGGGGCCACCGCTGCCGTTGGTCGCGACCACGCCGTTGCCGAGACCGCCACCCCAGGTCCCGACGGGGACGTTGGCCGCCTGTGCTGCCGCGAGACCGGCGCCCAGCGAGGTAACCGGGAAGACCAGATCGATAATCGCCGTCGCCTTGCGCTGGATCAGGTTCTGGATGGCGGCGTTCGCCTCGTCGGCATTGCCGTGGGCGTCGATGACGCTGACCTCCCAGCCGGCGGCCTCGGCCGCCGCGGTTGCTCCCTTGATGAACCGGGCGTTGCTCGAGTCGTTGACGGTGATCGAGACCATGCCCAGCAGCTTCTTGCCCTCGGCGGCGGGCGACTGGGACGTGCTGGGCGCCACACTCTCGGCGGCGGTCGCCGCAGGGGACGAGGTGCCCGTCGGGGTGGAACATGCGCTGACCATGAGAGCGGCGCCGACCAGCAGGGCTGACGCCAACGGCTTCCGAGTCAATTTCTCCTCCTCAATGGGTTACTTGAGCGCCAACGCATTGCCTGGAGAGCCTGAGCCACCGATCTTGTTCAGCGGTGCCGCAGTAAACAGGCCGACGTAGATGCCGTCATCCGCGCAGTCGGCTGCGAGATCGTCGAGGGCGAACATCTCGCCCACGGCGAGTCCCAGCAGCGGGATGACCTTGTAGTGCAGGAACCGATCCGGCGTGGGGACGTACGGAAGTGCCTCCAACCCCGGGACGTCGGTGGCGATGGCCGCGACCCCATGATCCCAGAGGAATTCGAGGGTTCGGTCGTCGGCATCGAGACCAGGCGTGCGGATCTCGATCCCTGCCCTGGCCATGGCGTTGCGCTCCGGGACGGTCCGCTGCTCGTACCACGCGATCCATCCGCAGCGGACGAGCAGGATGTCACCAATCTCCAGCGTCACGCCTTCGCGGGCTAGCGTGGCCTCGATCATGTCCACCGTTACGGGAACGCGCTCGCCGTTGTCGATCGGTCGCCCCTCCGCTGCCATCGCGCGCTCGACGTCTGCAAGCACGAAGCGCCCTACGATCCCGCGCCGCGCCCAGTTATCGATGCCGTTCTTGCTTCCAGGACGACCCGTGATGTCTGAGCGCTGAACGCCGTTGTAGTAGCCGTACTCCGGATGGGGCATGTGGCATAGGGCATCCCACTGCGTGGAGCCCTGTGGGTAGTAGTTGTCGTAGTAGTCGTCAGTGCCCGGATTCAACTCCACGATGTGATGCCGCAGCGCGGTCCGCCGCAGGAGGGGCGGATCGGGCAACTCGATGTTCCAATTGAGCGGAAACACTGCCCCTTTGGTCACCAGTCGAGCCGCGGCCGCTGCCCGATCGGGGGTCAATAGATTCACGGTTCCCACCTGATCGTCACGACCGAAGACGCCCCACGCCGACCCGGGAGGCAGGGACGGATCGATCGGGAGATCCCTGTACCGAGGCAGTCCACCGTCAGTCCAATTCGAGCTCATTCGGCCCTCCCTTCTTCGTCCGTCATGTCCCGCTCTGGCTCTGGCTCGTGCGCGCGACATGACGTGCCCAACTGCAGGGGCGCCTGCAGAACGACATTCGGCGGCGGTGCCTCCTCGCCGCCGATCAGGCGCAGCAAGATCTCGACCGCGACCCGCCCCATCTCGTAGGTCGGCATCGCCACTCGGGTGATCTGCGGCTCCAGCAGCGGCATGGCCGGTACGACGTCGAACGACGCGATGCCGACGTCGTCGGGGACTCGCAGCTTGAGCTCGTGCAGCGCAAGCAGCGCGCCCATCGCCAGCAGGTTCGTGCCGGCAAGCAACGCCGTCGGGGGCTCGGCGCCAGTCATCAGCTCTCGAGTGAAGGCGCGGCCTTCTGCCTCGTGAGGTGGCCCGCTGCGCACCAACTCAGGCAGGACGGGCAGGCCGTACGCCTCAAGCGCCCGAGCGTAGCCGAGATAGCGTTCGCGGCCCGTCGTCATCGTCATCGGGCCGAATAGCCCGGCAATGCGACGGTGACCGTCGGCCAGAAGGTGGGAGGTCAGTTCGTACGCCGCCTGCTCGTTGTTCACGAGTACCCACGGAACCGGTACGTCCAGAAGTCGTCGGTCGACGGTGACCAGTGGAATACCGCTCTCGATCAGGCGTGTGCACGTCGTGCCCGTTTCGTTGGTCGGGGACATGACAACACCCGCGACCTGCTCGGCCACCAGCAGGTCGGCGTACATCTTCTCCTTGCGGACGTCTTCGTCCGAGTTGCAGAGAAAGACTGCGTAGCCGTTCTCTGAGGCAACATCCTCCGCGGCGCGCGCGAGCGAGGTGAAGAAGGGGTTCTGGACGTCGCCGATCACGAGCCCGAGGACCTGGGACGGGCGGCCACGCATTCGTCGGGCGACTCTGCTGGGCTGGTAGCCCAGTTCGGCAACAGCCGCCAGGACTCGCTGACGGGTCTCCTCACTGACGTGCTGCCCATTGCTAATCACTCGGGACACGGTGGAGATCGAAACACCCGACCTGGCCGCGACTTCCCTGATCCCGCCTGCCAAATCAGCACATCCTTAGGTGAGGGGTGGCCGAAAACGTTTCCAGCAACATGAGAACGTTTGCACGGTGATTTGTCAAGTGCTAACTTCGACCTTCCTCACCAAGGGCGCTTCATAAGTCCGTACAACGACTGCGCTTGGCTGGCCGCTTCTTGCCACCGGTCGGCCCGTCTTCACCGCCGCAGAGGTGAGCAGGGACCGCGGTGCAGCATGCCCGGACTCGTCAGTGTGGTCGGGAGCAGAGAGAGAAGAGAGCCGTCAGCTTCTTCCCGTTACGCCGGTCCGCTACCGCGACCGGTCCCAGCGCGTGACGCGGCGCAGGTGTGGGCCCTCACTGCTGATAGGCAGTCAGCCCAGCACCGCGAAGCGTCACCTTGCTGACTTGCGGACGATGCCCGGCCCGGCCCGGCCCGGATCTCGATCGCGAGCACCTTCCCGAGCCCGCACCGCGTTCCCGATTCAGCAGCGAGGTGAAGAGACGTCCCCATGACCGCGACCACGCCCGTCCAGCCCGAGACTCGGACCCTCGACGCTCCGGGAGCGACCCTGACCTACGACGTCCGGCCCAACGAGGCGTCGAGTGAGCTTCCGCTCGTCTCATCCGCTCGGCGATGGACGCGGCCGCGTCGTGCGGGCCCGTGCGGCCCGGGCGCGCCCTCCCCCGCCCCACCGGAGCCTGGCCACGGGTGTATCGTCGAATCGCGACCGAAGTCGGCGCGACCGCGACTCCGGGAGGTCACAGCCGCTGCGGGCATCATCGAGCCCGTTCGGGCGGCCGAGCGCGGGCAGGCGACCACGGCGATGTCGTGGACGCCGTCCTCCCCTGATGCGTCCTCCGCGTTCGATCCGCAGGGTCGGCGGGCACACGGGTGGCGAGAGGTGGACAGATGACCGCCGTCATCGAGACAGACAAGCTCACCAAGTGGTACGGGAAGCACCGGGGCATCCTCGACATCGACCTGACCGTCGAGCGGGGTGAGATCTTCGGCTTCCTCGGCCCGAATGGCGCCGGCAAGACGACCACGATCCGGATTCTGCTCGACCTGATCCGGCCAACGGCCGGCCGTGCGCTCGTGTTCGGGATCGAGTCCAGCGCCGACCCGATCGCGATCCATCGTCGGGTCGGCTACATCCCGGGCGAGTTCACCCTGTACGACCGGCTGACCGGCGGCCAGACGCTCGAGTACTTCGCGAACCTCCGCGGCGGGGTCGACCCGGCGTACCAGGCGTCGCTGATCGAACGGTTCGAGCTCGACCCGAGCCGGCGCTTCGGCGAGTACAGCAAGGGCAACAAGCAGAAGGTCGGCCTGATCATCGCGCTCCAGCACCGCCCGGAGCTGCTCGTGCTCGACGAGCCGACGGCCGGGCTCGACCCGCTCGTCCAGCAGACGTTCTTCGCGACGCTCCGCGAGGCCGTCGCCGACGGGGCGACCGTCTTCCTCTCGAGCCACATCCTCTCCGAGGTCGAGAAGACCTGCGACCGGGTCGGGATCATCCGCGAGGGGCGCCTGGTCAAGCTGGACACGGTCGAGGGCCTGCGCGACCTGGCCCACCACCAGGTCGAGATCCGGTTCGCCGGCCCGGTGCCGGTCGACGCGTTCGAGAACCTCCCCGGCGTGAGCGGGCTCGCGGTCGATGACCACGTCCTGCGGCTGCGGGTCGCCGGATCGATCACGCCGGTCGTCCAGGCGGCGGCCCGCTACGAGCTGCTCGACTTCGTTTCCCGAGAGCCGAGCCTCGAGGAGACGTTCCTCGCCCAGTACGGCCGCGAGGCCGTCGGGGTGAACGACAATGACGGCTGTC
>JAKAHU010000151.1 GCA_021825385.1 Chloroflexota bacterium
CGGGGTCACGGTCAGCTACTTCGAGTGGGTCCAGGACCTCAACCGCGACCACTGGAGCGAGGCCGTCGTCAACGCCAAGCTCCGCGAGATCATGGTCAAAGCCTTCGGTGAGACGTATGCGATGGCGAAGAAGGAGCAGGTCCACATGCGGACCGCCGCCTACCTCGTCGCCGTCAAGCGTGTCGCCGACGCCACGGCCATGCGCGGCCTCTATCCGTAGGTCCGGCCTGCCGACCACTTCGCCACATGACCTGGCCCCGGCTCAGCCGGGGCCTCGCTCGTCCGATAGCCCGGCTCGATGAACCGGCGTACGTTTCTGGTCCGCGCGGCCCGGCTCGGTGCGCTTGCGGCGACCGGGGCGTTCGCCGCGGCCTGCGACCTGCTCGGCCCATCAGAGCCGGCACCCCGCCCGACGGCGTCGGTCCAGCCGTCGGCGTTGGCTCCCGCGCCAGCGCCCGCTTGGGCCGGCCCGCCGACCGCACCGGCTCCATCTGGGATCAGGAGTTCCCGGACCGCGATGGCGGCCGAGAACCTCCGGCTGGGCAGCCGGGGCTGGGACGTCGTCCACCGGCCGCCGCGGTTCGAGGGCTACCTCGACCGGGCGTCGGTCGGCCCGGGCGAACGGCTCGCCCTCCAGGCCCGGGGCGCTGGCCCGTTCGAGGTCGGCTGGTACCGGCTGGGCTGGTACGGCGGCGACGGCGGGCGTCTGATGCGGGTGGACCGGGCCGTGCGCCCGAGCGTCGGCGCCGGTGCGCCACCCCCGGCCCCTGACCCGCGGTCCGGGCTCGTCGAACCCGGTTGGGGCACGGCCCTCGAGCTGACCGTCCCGGCCGACTGGCCAAGCGGGATATACCTCGCGATCCTCGGAACGTCGAGCGATCGCCCCGCTGCGGTCCCGTTCGTGGTCCGCCCGCCCGCCCCCGGCACTCGGACCCCGGCCCCGGTCCTGTTCGTCAGCGCCGCCCTCACCTGGCAGGCGTACAACGGCTGGGGTGGCAAGAGCCTCTATTCGTACAACTCGTCCGGCGCCGTGACGGCCTCCGGGACGAGAGCGGCCGCCACGGTCAGCCTCGCTCGCCCGTACGAGCAGGACGGCGGTGCGGGCTACCTCTGGCGCTGGGAGTACCAGTTCGTGCGCTGGCAGGAGCGCGAGGGTCGCGAGGTCGAGTACTGCGCCGACCTCGACCTCGAGCTCCACCCGGAGGTGCTCGCCGGACGCCGCCTGATCGTTTTCGCCGGCCACCACGAGTACTGGTCGCGCCCGATGCGGGAGGCGCTCCAGGCGGCCATCGATGGCGGCACGAACGTGCTCTTTCTGTCGGCCAACGAGATCTACTGGCAGGTCCGGCTCGAGGCCGGGCCGGACGGACCCGCCCGCCGGCTCACGTGCTACAAGTCGGCCGCCCGGGACCCGATCACGGCGACCCAGCCCCGCCTGGCCACGTGCCGCTGGCGCGAGCAGCCGCTGAACGAGCCGGAGGCGACGCTCGTCGGCCAGATGTACGGTCACGTCGTCCGCCGGCCGGCCGACTGGATCGTCCTGAACAGCGGCCACTGGCTGTACCAGGGGACCGGGCTGCGCGACGGCGACCGGCTGACGAACCTCGTCGGCCAGGAGTACGACACGTACTTCCCGGACCTGGCTCCGGCGGGGACCGTCCTCCTTGCCCGCAGCCCGGTCGCGGCGATCGGCGCGACCCCGGGCGAGCCGGGCGACCTGCCCAGTCCGCCGGTCCAGACGGCGACGATCTACACCGCCCCGTCGGGGGCGACGGTCTTCGCGGCCGGCACGTTCCAGTGGTCGTGGGCCCTCGACGACTACGGCGAGCGGGCCTACCACGGGGTGCCGACGCCGCTCGATCCTCGACTTGGCCGGATGACCCGCAATCTCTTCGACCGGCTGGGCGACGGACCGGCCTGACGCCCGGCCGGCGGATCGGCCGGGCGTCAGGCGCCGGTCCCGGCCCGACCCGGTGCTACGATGCGGTCATGCTCGACCATGAAGAGAAATTCCTGTTCAAGGAGGAGATCCTCCACCTGGCCAATGCCGTCGCCGAGCCGGGAGTCCTGGACAACGTCGAGGACCTGCTGACCGACGTGATCACCAGTCCCCGCTTCGACTCCGAGGTGTTCACCCTCGAGCGGAGCCTTCAGGTGATGCTCGGCGCCCGGGCCGGGACGACCCTGGTCGGTCTCCTGACCGTCGCTCCGGAGGTCTTCGACGAAGTCGCCGAGGTGCGCATCCCCTCGGAAGTCCACGAGCGGCTCGTCGCCTGGCGGGCCCGGTTCGGGCTGGCGATCGACAACGCCCTGAACTTCCTGAACAATCCGGACGGGATCCAGGGTCACAACTTCGCGACCCAGATCGCCCACATCGAGGACCGGCGCGTCCTTCAGGGCCGTCTGACGCTCGTTCGCTACAACAACGAGCCGCAGTTCTTCGTGGCCGACGCGAGCGTCTTCCTCGGCCTCGTGGCGGACATCATGGAGCGGCTCGGCCCGTACCTGGAGCCCGACGCGATCGACGCCGAGACGCTGACCCGGCTGCGCGATGCCGTCCAGCTGATCGAGCGCAAGACGGCGAGCAGGGCCTAGGCCCGCCGCGCGCGGCTGAGCCACGGGCGGCGTCCGCACGTCCACCGACCGATGCGCCACCTCTACCTCGCCGCGACCGGCCAGAACCGGGGCAAGACGACGACCTCACTCGGCCTGCTCGACGGCTTCCTGCGTCGCCGGCTGCGGACGGGATTCATGAAGCCGGTCGGACAGCGGACGATCATCGAGGCCGGCGTCCCGGCCGACGAGGACGCGGTCCTGATGCGCACGATCTTCGATCTGCCGGAGCCTCTGGGGGTGATGAGCCCGGTCCACATCCCCCGTGGCTTCACCAAGGCCTACATCGCCGGCCAGGTCGTCGAGGACCTGCCGGCCCGGATCCGCGCCGCGCACGCGGCCTTTGCCGACCACGACGTGCTGCTCGTCGAGGGGACCGGTCACGCCGGCGTCGGCGCCGTGATCGGGCTCTCGAACGCGACCGTGGCGGCGATGCTCGGTGCGCCGGCGATCATCGTCAGCGAGGGCGGCGTCGGCCGCCCGATCGACGAGATCGTTCTGAACGCCTCCCATTTCGCCGCCCACGGAGTTCACGTCGCCGGGGCGATCGTGAACAAGGTCGACGTCGATGCCCAGCCCGGGATCGCCACGATCCTGGAGCGAGGCCTTGCCCGCCACGGCATCCCCCTCCTGGGCGTGCTGCCGTATCGCCCGATCCTGTCCAACCCGAGCCTGGCCATGATCGTGGAGGGCCTTCGCGGTGAGGTGGTGTGGCCCGGGCCGGACCTCGACCTGGTCATCGGCCAGGTCGCGATCGGGGCGATGGAGCCCCATCACGTGCTCGAGCGGATCGGCCCCGAAACGCTCGTGATCGTGCCCGGTGACCGTGAGGACGTCCTGCTCACCCTGGCCACCGCCCACCTGATGGGTCGGGCCCGAGGCGCCACGGCAGCCGAGGCGGCCGGCCTGGGCGGGCAGGCCGATCCGCCCGCGGTCCGGCCGGTCAACCTCACCGTGAATGGCTCCCGGCCGGCCGGGGCCGCGCTCGGGCTCGTTCTGACCGACGGCTACCGGCCGCGCCCGGCCGTGATCGACGCGATCGGGCGGGCCGACCTGTTCGCGATCCTCGTGTCCGAGGACACGTACACCGTCGCCTCGGCCGTTCACGACCTGCTGGTCAAGACCCACGCCTCAGACCGCGACAAGATCGCCCTGATCAAGGCCCTCGTGGCCGAGCATCTCGACGTTGGCCGGATTCTCGAGGTGTCCCGCCCGGTTGCCTGACGAGGGTTGGCGAACCCGCCCGGCCCTCAGCCGAGCGGCTCGTTGTCGATCAGGCGAACCGTCCCGAACAGGACCGCCAGCGAGAGGAGGGCCGGACCCTCGACCCGCTCGAGCTCGAGCAGCGTTCGGGCATCGGCGCAGCTGACGTACTCGGTGCGCGCCAGCGGCTCGGTCGCCAAGACCCGACGCATCTCTCCGCGCAGCGCGTCGCCGGAGGCCTCACCGCGCTCGTGGAGGGTCCTGGCCGCGACGAGCGCCCGGTGGAGGACCGTGGCGGCCGCCCGCTGCTCGGGCGAGAGGCGGACGTTGCGCGAGCTGAGCGCCAGGCCGTCCGGCTCGCGGACGGTCGGGCAGCTGAGCACCTCGGTCGCCATCGCCAGGTCGAGGGCCATCCGGCGGATCACCATCACCTGCTGGGCATCCTTCTGGCCGAAGTAGGCCCGCTCGGCCCGGACCAACCCAAAGAGGACGGCGACGACCGTCGCCACGCCGTCGAAGTGGCCCGGCCGGGCCGCTCCCTCGAGCGGGCGGGCGATCGCCCCGACCGAGACGGTCGTGTCGAACCCGGCCGGGTACACCTCCTCGACCGGCGGGGCGAACACGATGTCCACCCCTTCGGCGGCGCAGATCGCGAGATCCCGGGCCTCGTCGCGCGGGTAGCGGGCGAGGTCCTCCGACGAACCGAACTGGCGCGGGTTGACGAAGATCGAGACGACCGTGGCCCGGTTCTCCCGGCGCGAGCGCTCGATCAGCGAGCGATGGCCGTCGTGCAGCCAGCCCATCGTGGGCACGAGGCCGAGCGGACGGGCGGCGCCGGCGAGGGCGGCCTGGAGCTCCGCCCTGGTCCGAGCGAGCTTCACCGCCGCCGGCCCCGGCAGTCCGGGCTCACCAGCCTCAGAGATCGCGGTCGAGCGGGATGCCGGCCGGGGCGTCGCCCGCTCCGCTCCCTGCCTCGCCGGCCCGATCGAGGGCCGATCGGCCGAGCACGTCGGCCAGGACCTCGTCGTCCATCCGGACCGTCTGCTCGGGTCCCGGGAACGTCCCGGCGGCGACGTCGGCCGCATACGCCCCGACCGCGGCCAGGATCGTGGCCCGCAGATCCGCGTAGCGACGGGCATGCCTGGGCGAGTAGTCCGAGAAGCCGAGCAGGTCCGTGATCACCTGGACCTGGCCGCTGCAGCCGGGTCCGGCCCCGATCCCGATCGTTGGAATCCGGAGTCGCTCGGTGATCGCCCGGGCCAGCTGCTCGGGCACGAGCTCGAGGACGATGGCGAAGGCGCCCGCCTCCTGGACCGCGAGGGCATCGCCGAGGAGCGCCCGGGCCGCCTCGCGAGTCCGGCCCTGGACCCGGACCCGGCCGATGGCATTGATCGCCTGGGGCGTCAGCCCGATGTGGCCCATGACCGGGATTCCCGCCTTGACCAGCGTCTCGATCACCCGCGCGCTCCGGACGCCGCCCTCGATCTTCACCGCCTGGGCGCCGGCCTCGCGCAGGAACGCCCCGGCGTTGGTCAATGCGACGTCGGGCGTGGCATAGGAGAGGAACGGCATGTCGGCCACGACCAGCGCCCGGGCGCTGCCGCGCACGACCGCCTTCGTATGGTGGAGCATCTCGGCCAGGGTGACCCGGACGGTCGATTCGTAGCCCAGGATCACCTGGCCGACCGAGTCGCCGACGAGGATGAGCGGGATGCCCGCCTCGTCGAGCAGACGGGCGGTCGGGTAGTCGTAGGCGGTGAGCATCGCGATCCGCTCGCCATCGGCGAACATCCTGGCGACGTCGGTGACGGTCAGCCGGCGGACGGGGGTCGTGGCGCTCATGGTCGGGTCTCCTGTGCGACGACGGTGAGTGGAGGGCGATGCGCCGTGTCGCGCTCGTCGAGGCGGCGGGCGATCCGGTCGAGGAGCCGGTCGGCGACCTCGCGCTTCGTCAGCAGCGGCCAGGGCTCGGGCGGAGCATCGGGGGCGTACACGGTCACTCGGTTCGTCTCGGTCCCGAAGCCGGAGCCGGGCTCGGTCACGTCGTTGGCCACGAGCAGGTCGAGCCCCTTGGCCCGAAGCTTGCCGGGCACCCGATCGAGCGAGCCGGTCTCGGCCGCGAAGCCGACCAGGACCGGCGCCGGCTCGAGCGGCCGGCCGGCGCCGTCGAGCCCGCGGGCGAGCCGGCCGATCTCGGCGAGCAGGTCGGGCGTCGGCTCCAGCTCGAGGGTGAGCGCGGAGCCCCGGGCGATCTTCGTCCCGACCGGGTGGGCCGGCCGGAAGTCGGCCACGGCGGCGGCCATGACCAGTGCGTCGAAGCCGGACCGGCCGTCCGGCCCGACCAGCGTCTCGAGGAGGGCGCTGCGCATCGCGGCGGTCGACTCGGCCCGGATCACCCGGGCTCGCTCGGGCAGGGGCACGCTGACCAGGCCGGCGATCAGGGTCACCCTCGCGCCACGGTCGAGGGCCGCCTCGGCGATCGCGACACCCATCCGGCCGGTCGAGCGGTTGCCGATGAACCGGACCGGGTCGATCGGCTCGGCGGTTCCGCCGGCGGTGACGACCAGCCGGCGGCCGTCGAGGTCCGGGAGGGCCGTCCGGGGAACGAGCGGTGGTCGGGTCGCCGGTTCCGGGCTGCGGACCGGCCGCCCGGCGAGCACGGCCACGACCGCATCGACGATCGCCGGCAGGGCGGCCAGCCGGCCGATGCCGACCTGGCCAGAGGCGAGCGGTCCGGACTCGGGGTCGATGACCGTGTAGCCGAACGCCTCGCGCAGGCGGGCGACGTTGGCCCGGGTGGCCGGGTGGGCGTACATCTCGCCGTCCATCGCCGGCGCGACGACGACCGGTGCGCTCGTGGCCAGGCAGGCCGCCGTGACCGCGTCGCCAGCCAGCCCGTTGGCCATCGCCGCCAGCCAGTGGGCGGTCGCCGGCGCGACGACGATCGCATCCGCACTGTCGGCGACCACGATGTGCCCGATCCGTCCATCGGGCAGCAGGGCCAGGACGTCACGTTCGACGGTGCGCCGGCTGAGCGCCTCGAACGTCAGCGGGCCGACGAAGCTGGTGGCCGAGGGCGTCATCAGCACGACCGTCTCCGCACCTTCATCCTGGAGGAGCCGGAGCAGCTCGACCGCCTTGTAGGCCGCGATCGAGCCGGTCACGCCGAGGGCGATGAGCCGCCCCGTCAGCCGTCCGCTCACCGGGTGGTCCCCTGAGCCCGCTCGACCGTTCCGAGCGCTGGACCGCCGGCCAGCTCGGCGTGGAGGATCGCCAGGCCGCGCAGGGTCAGTTCGGGGTCGATCGCGTCGACCTCGCCGAGCGCCCGCGCCCAGGGCGCCGCGGACAGGCCGCCGGTGAGGATCGCCCGGACCGCCGAGGGCTCGATCCCGGAGGTCTCGGCCAACTCGCCTCGAACCCGGGCCAGGAGGCCCGTGGCGAGCGCCTGGTAGCCGAAGACGGTGCCTGCCTGCATCGCGCTCACGGTGTCCCGTCCGATTGCCCGTTCAGGGGTGCGCAGCTCGATCCGGGGCAGTTTCGCGGTTCGGGCCGCGAGCGCCTCGAGGCCGAGCTCGAGCCCGGGCGCGATCGCGCCGCCGACGTAGGCGCCATCGGCGGCGACCGCGTCGAGTGTCGTCGCGGTCCCGAAGTCGACCACGACCGCCGGCGCGCCATACAGTCGCTGGGCGGCCAGGGCGTTCACCAGCCGGTCCGCGCCGACCTCGGCCGGGCGCTCGACCCGGATCGGGATCGGGACGGTGCCGGCGCTGGCGACGACGATCGCGGTCCCGCGACGCCCCGCAATCTGCTCGACCGCGCCGGTCAGGGCGGGCACGACCGAGGCGACGGCGATCGCGGCAACGTCAGCGAGCGAGCAGCCGTCGAGTCGCAGGAGACCCCCGAGCGCCACCTCGAGCTCGTCCGCGGTCGAGCCGGCCCGGGTCGCCGCGCGCCGGCTCGCGACGAGCGTGCCGGCGCGGAACAGCCCGGTCGTCAGGTTGGTGTTGCCGATGTCGAGCGCGAGGAGCACGACCCGATGATACGCGGGCCCGAGGCAGCCGGCCGTCGAGGGGCGCCCCTCGGGGCATGCCCGCGAGGCAGGCGTGTGGTGATCAGCGCCATGATCGAGCCTCGGCCGCCAGTCCCGGGGTCGCTCTGGTCACCGATCCCGAACGAGGGCCGGGGCGATGCTCGGCCAGCGCTGGCGGCCGGCGCCGGTGCGCGGCAACGGTGGATGCCGAAACGGCTTGTGCGGCTGCGCCGCCCCGCGGTACCATGCGGACCGGCGGGCCGGGCCCGCCGGTCCGCAGCGTCTCGACCAGCCCGCACAGGCCGCTCGCAGGAGTACGCGTGTCGTCCGCACCGCCCGCGAAGTTCTTCGTCAACCGCGGCATCGTCTCGGGTCGGGTCGACCTCTACAACCTCCTGCGCCCGCTTCTCAAGCAGACCGTCTCGTATCGCTACCACCGCGGCCGCGAGCTCGTCGCCCACGGGACCGGCTGGGTCGAGCGGATCGTGGTCGATCACCCCGAGGTCTCGAGCTACTTCACCCCGCTCTCGATCTGCCTGAATGTCGACTCCTTCGAGCACCTGGAGTTCGAGACCCGGCCCGACCAGCTCCTCGTCTACACCCTCGTCCAGGGCGACGAGCGGATCGAGCTCGAGTTCACGCCGCTCGGTTCGGGCGGCCAGGAACCGTTCGCGCCGCGCCAGCTCGAGTTCGACACGAGCGGCTTCGTCCAGATGGAGCTGCTCGGTCTCGACGCCGGCGAGGAGGAGTAGTCGAGCGGGACCGGATGTCGCCATCCGGGCCGGGGGGTGAGGCGGGATCGGCGGCCCGGAGGGGGCCGTCGGAGTTCGGCGATCAAGCGGCGCGGCCCGGGCCGCCTGGCCCGGCGTGTCGAAGGATAGAGGGAGGACGCCCGGCGTGGACGGGATCG
>JAKAHU010000002.1 GCA_021825385.1 Chloroflexota bacterium
GTTCGGGGATTCCGTGCGTCGCCCAGGGCTTGGCCCCGGTCTCGAAGAATCCGACCATCAGCTTGCCCGCCTCGTTGCGGGCATACGCGCCATCGTCGGGCATCCGGAGAACGGGCAGGTTGGGAGTCAGCTCGGCGATCGGCTCGGTGATCAGGTAGAAGTGCTCCGCGGCATGGAGCGGCACGACCACCTCGTCCCTGGCCGCGAGCTCGCGCGCCCACATCCCGGTGCAGTTGACGACGAACTCGCAGGCGATCTCGCCCCGCTCGGTCGACACGCCGCTCACCCGGCCGTCGCGGCGCAGGACCCGGAGCACCTTCGTCTGCTCGAAGACGCGCCCGCCGGCCATCTGGGCCGCCTTCGCCAGGGCATGCGTCACGTCGGTCGGATTGGCCATCCCGTCACCGGGGATGAAGGCGGCCCCGAGCACGTCGCCGGTGTCGAGGAGAGGCCACATCTCGGCCACCCGCTCCGGTCCCACGAGCTCGAGGTCGACCCCCACCAGATGGGCCATGGATGCGTTTCGACGGATCTCGTCCCAGCGACCCGGGCTCGACGCGACGAGCAGCGAGCCCGGCTGCTCGAATCCGGTTTCGCTGCCGGTCTTCCGCTCGAGCTCCCGGAACAGGTCCTTGGCGTAGCTCGCCAGAAGGCTCATGTTGTAGGTCGCGCGGAGCTGGCCCACGAGGCCGGCGGCGTGCCATGTCGTCCCCGAGGTGAGGGTCCTGCGCTCGAGGAGAACGACGTCGTTCCAGCCGCGCTCGGTCAGGTGGTAGAGAACGCTGGCGCCAACGATTCCGCCACCGATGACGACGACGCGGGCCTGGCTGGGGAACGGCACGCTCAGGGCGTCCGGCGAGGACGCGGGGTTCGACATCGCTCCTACTCCACTTCACCATCGATCGCGCCGGCGCCGGCGGCGTCACGTGCCAATAGCGCGATATTAGGGTGTTCGACTGGTCGCCGCCCCCGGTCAGCGGCCATGGCCCGGCCCGGCCAGACGAACGCCGAGCAGCGTCCGGGCCGCGGCATGGTGGATCGAGAGGAAGCGCTCCCGCGAGGTCCCGGGCGCCCCGAGCGCCGTGGCAACCTCCGCGCCGTCGACGAGCATGATCAGCGCATCGACGAGCCCATCGGTCGGCATCGTCGGCACGAACAGGCCGCTGCGCACCCCGGCCTCGATCGCCTCTCGGAAGGGCTGGCGCCAGGCTTCGTAGAACATGGCCAGCCTGGCCCGGATCGTCTCGTCGCGGGCCATGGCCAGGAACTCGATCCAGATCCGGCTCTGACGGAGCAGCGGCTCGGCCAGGGCGCGCTCGATCAGGGTCTCGATCCGGCGCCAGGGGTCGCCGTCGGCGGGCTCGATCGAGACCCAGGCCTCGAGGCGCCGGCGCGACGACCAGTCGAACAGCTCGGCCACCAGCCGGTCCCGGGTATCGAAGTAGTGCTGGACCATTCCGATCGAGACGCCGGCGGCGGCGGCGACATCGCGGAGCCGGGTGCGCTCGACGCCGTTGTCGACGAGCAAACGCTCCGCGGCGGCCAGAATCTGTTCCCGCCGCTGCGCACGCCGGGCCGCGCCGCGCTCCGCGGATCGGGCCTCCGTCGCCATCAATCCCTCCTCGACATGCTCATCGGGAGATCCTCGCCGGCTCAATCGTAGCATCGTATTATGGACAACGGAGAAGGGGGCAGGGATGGGAGGCCGGCGATGAGGACACACGCGCGGGTCGTGGTGATCGGCGGAGGGGCCGTGGGCGCCAGCCTGCTCTACCACCTCGCCAGGCGCGGCTGGACCGACACGCTCCTGCTCGAAAAGAACGAGCTGACGGCGGGCTCGACCTGGCACGCGGCCGGGTTGTGCACGCAGTTCAACTCGAGCATCAACGTCACGTCGCTGCTGATGTACAGCGTCGATCTGTTCCGGCGGCTCGAGGCCGAGACCGGCCAGTCGGTCGACTTCCACGGTGTCGGGAGCATCCGGCTGGCAACGACCCCGGACCGGATGGACCAGTACCGCGACCAGGCCGGACTGGCCAAGATCGTCGGCCTACCCTACGAGCTGATCGGCCCACGGGAGATCGGCCGGCGCGCGCCGCTCCTGTCCCTGACGGGTGTCATCGGTGGGGCCTGGACGCCGACCGACGGGTACGTTGATCCGACGAGCGTGACCCAGGCCATGGCCAAGGGTGCCCGCGACCTGGGGGCGGAGATCGCGGTCCGGACAGCCGTGCGCGAACTGCGGCCGGTGCCGGGCGGCGAGTGGGACGTGGTGACCGACCGCGGCACGGTCCGGGCCGGGATCGTGGTCAACGCGGCGGGGATCTGGGGACGCGAGATCGGGGAGCTGGCCGGGGTCGAGCTCCCGATCGTCCCGATGTCGCACCAGTACCTGGTCACCGACGTGATCCCCGAACTCGAACTCGCGCACGCCGAGATGCCGGTCATCCGCGACGTGGAGGCATCCTTCTACGTTCGCGAGGAGGCGAGCGGCCTGATCGTGGGGCCGTACGAGCGGAACCCGAAGCCCTGGGCCCCGCGCGGGATCCCCCGCGAGTTCGGCAAACAGCTCCTGGCTCCGGAGTTCGAGCAGGTGGGCGACGTCCTCGACCTCGCCCAGCAGCGGATCCCGGCCCTCAGAACGGCCGGCATGAAGCAGCTGCTCAACGGCCCGACCAGCTACACACCCGACGGCAACGCGCTCATGGGCTGGGTCCCCGGCCTGCGCAACTACTTCGTCCTGGCCGGCTTCAGCTACGGGATCGTCCAGAGCGGCGGGGCGGGCCGGAACGCCGCCGCCTGGATCGTCGACGGTCAGCCGATCGACAACATGTGGGAGCTCGACGTCACCCGCTTCGGACCGTACGCCAGCGCGCTCCCCTACCTGATCGCCCGGGCGCAGGAGGTCTACGAGCGAGAGTACGCGATCCCCTACCCGTTCCAGGAGTTGCCCGCGGGCCGACCGCTGAAAACTGACCCGCTGTACGACCGCCTTCTCGCCCGCGGCGCGGTCATGGGCGCGCGCAATGGCTGGGAACGCCCGCTCTACTTCGTCCCCGAAGGGGCGCCACGGGGCGACCGGCCGACCTACCGGCGGCCTGACTGGCTGCCCTACCAGATCGCCGAGTGCGCGGCCATCCGCGAGCGGGCCGGAGTTCTGGACATGACCAGCTTTGCCAAGTTCGAGGTGCGCGGTCCGGGTGCGGCCGCCCTTCTCGACCGGCTGAGCGCGAACAGGCTTCCGGCGGTGGGCCGAGCGGCGGTGAGCCAGCTGCTCACCCCGGCCGGCGGGATCGAGTGCGACCTCACGATCTCCCGGATCGCGCCGGATCGGTTCTACCTCATCACCGCGGCGGGGACGGAAACCCATGACCTGGCCTGGATCGCGAGCCATGCCCCGACCGACGGGACGGTCGTACTCGAGAACGTCACCGCGGCCTGGGGCGTGCTCGCGATCGCCGGTCCTCGGTCGCGGGAGATCCTGGCCGCGCTCTCCGAGGATGACTGGTCGAACGCCGGGTTCCCGTTCATGGCCGTCCGCGATCTCCACCTCGGCCCGGTCCCGGTCCGCGCCCTGCGGATCACGTACACCGGTGAGCTCGGCTGGGAGCTCCACCACCCGATCGAGTACACCCACACGCTCTACGACCTCCTGTTCGAGGCGGGCGCCTCGCACGGCCTCGCCGATGTCGGGTATCGGGCACTCGACTCACTGCGACTCGAGAAGGGCTACCGGCTGTGGGGCGTGGACATCTCCCCTCTGTACACGCCACTCGAGGCCGGCCTGGAGCGTTTCGTCCGTCTCGACAAGGGCGACTTCATCGGCCGTGACGCGCTCATCCGCCAGCTCGAGGACGGGATCCGCCAGCGGCTCGTGACCGTGCGCATCGAGCTCGACCCAGCGGACGACCTGTTCCCCCGCGGCGGCGAGCCGGTGCACACGGGAGGGCGACTCGTCGGCTACCTGCGCGCGGCGCATCCGGGCCATGCCGTGGGGATGGCGCTCGGCCTGGCCTATCTCCCGGTCGAGGTCGCCACGCCCGGCACGCCTGTCGAGATCGACATCCTCGGCATCAGCCGCCCGGGCCAGGTGATCCAAACCGCGGTCTACGACCCGGCCGGATCCAGGATGCGGGCCTAGGCCGCCCGTCCGCCCGTCCGCCCGGCCGCCCGGCCGATCGGCCGATCCGCCTCGCTCCATCCGGACCGGTCAGAGTGGGCGGACCCCATGGACCGCCCTGGGCCGCCATGTATACTCCTCCGATCGTTGCGCCCGGACTGCGCTCCGGCACCAGCCTCATCACCGAGGGACCCGTGACGCCTGCAGCCCCCCTGGCGTCGACAACGGCATACGGATACCCGCTGGGTCGACCTCGACTTCGCCGCGACCCGGCCTGGACGCGCCCGTGAGCCGACGATCGGGCGTGCCGAGCGACCGGGTCCGCGAGCGAGGGAACGCTCGATGAGGATCTTCTTCGCCACGGACGTTCACGGCTCCGAGGTGTGCTGGCGAAAGTTCCTCAACGCCGGGGCGTTCCACAAGGCCGACGTGCTGATCATGGGCGGGGACATGACCGGCAAGGCGATGGTCCCGGTCGTATCGACCCCGGTCGGCTGGGAGGTGACGGTCCAGGGCCAGAGGCACGCGCTGTCGAGCGAGGACGAGGTCCGGGCGATGGAGAAGCGGATCCGGGACCGGGGCTACTACCCGGTTCGCCTGACACGCGATGAGGTGGACGCGTGGGCCGCCGACCCCGTCCTCGTCGACACCCGGTTCCGATCGGAAATGCTCGCCTCGGTTGAGCGCTGGATGGCCCTGGCCGCCGAGCGGCTGGCTGGCTCGGGCATCCGGTGCATCGTCTCACCTGCCAACGACGACATGTTCGAGGTCGACTCGATCATCGACCGCGCCGAGCGCGTCGAGCTCGGTGAGGGGAACACGATCGAACTCGACGGCTTCACGCTCGTCTCGACCGGCTGGGCGAACCCGACACCCTGGAACACATACCGCGAGCTGCCCGAACCGGAGCTCCGCCAGCGGATCGACGGTCTCCTGGCCGCGGTCACCGATCCCCAGCGCTCGATCTTCAATTTCCATGCGCCACCGCATGGCTCGAACCTCGACAGCGCCCCGAAGCTCGACGCGGAGATGAACTACGTCGCCGGCGGCCAGGCCCTGGTACCCGTCGGCTCGCGAGCCGTCCGGGACGCGATCCTGGCCTACCGGCCGGCGCTCTCGCTGCACGGCCATATCCACGAGGGCAAGGGCGCGGTCCGCCTCGGGCCCACCCTGGCGGTCAATCCCGGGAGCTCCTATGAGGATGGGGTGCTCCAGGCGGCGATCGTGGATCTCGACACGAAGAAGGGATCGGTGAAGCGCTATCTGCTGATCAACGGTTGATCGTCTAGGTTCGGAGGAGAGGAGGGAACTCGGTGACATCGGGCTCGGCACCGTCGCTGTTCCTCAGGAACGCAACGGGGCTCGTCAAGGGCTGGTCCGGCTTCGACGCGTTCATCTACTCGTTCATGTCGGTGAACCTCGTCACGCTGGGCATGTTCTACAGCTTCCTCACATTCGGGTGGGTCCCGGACGGCTCACCGATCGCCGCGATCGTCATCTCGGCGATCGCGGTCACGTTCCTCGCGATCACGTACGCGGGCTTGATCGCCGTCATGCCTCGCGCCGGGGGCGACTACGTCTGGCAGAGCCGCGTCCTGGACGGCATCCCCGGCGCGGTGTCCGGGGCGGTCGTGTTCGGGATCGGCGCGTTCCTGGTCGCCCAGGCACTTGCCCTCGGCGACGCCGTCGCCCTCGCCGCCGGGGCGGTCGGGGTGGCCGGCGGCGCCCTGCTCGGTCTCCGTCGCGGTGGGATCGGATTCGTCCTGGCGGCCACCGGCTGGTGGTTCATCCTGGCCCTCTGGGCACCGATCTACGGCGCGATCCTGACGGTCGAGTTCGTCCAGCCGGTGACGGCCCTGGCCGGGCTCGAGAGCGTGTCGAGCTTCTTCGGCACGCCCGATGGCGTGTTCACGATCTCGCTCATCGTCATCGCCCTCGTGACCGGACTGGTTGCGCTCGGGATGGCGGGCTATGCCCGAATCCAGCGCGCCAGCCTGTACGTTGGCCTGGCCGTGCTGGCGGTCGTGTTCGTGCTCATGCTCGTCTCGTCGCAGGCGGACTTCCAGCGCGCCTTCGACCGCGAGGCGTCGAGCCTGTTCGGGGTGGCGAACGCCTACCAGACGACGATCGACACGACGGCCACCTTCTACGGCGCCCCGTTCCAGGGCCTCGACCCGCTCGGCTTCGGACCGGGCACCCTGGCCCTCGTCCCGTTCATGTTCTTCTGGATCCTGTACCCCAACTGGGGCGCCACGCTGTACGGCGAGGTCCGCGGCGCGGGCGACTTCCGCAAGGTCCTCAATGGGATGCTGGGCGGCATCTGGGTGACCGCCGTCCTGGCGGTCGTCTTCGTCCTGCTCGCCGCCAAGACGTTCGGCTGGGAGTTCTTCCAGGCAACGAACGCCAACTTCGCCGACACGTTCTACGGGGTCGCCGACGCACCGGCTCCGATCATCCCGGTGTGGGGCTACCCGCCCCTCCTGGCCTCGTTCCTCGTCGACAGCAGGATCATCCAGCTCGTCATCGTGGTCCTGTTCGGGGCATGGTTCCTCGGCTGGGCCGGGACGCTCTTCCTGTCCTCGACGCGGATGATCTTTGCCGCGGCGTTCGACCGGATCCTGCCCGAGGCGGCCGCGCGCGTCTCGGACCGCGGCGTCCCGATGGTGGCGCTGTTGCTGATCATGGTCCCGTCGGTCGTGCTGAGCTGGTTCTACGCCTACAACGCCGACTTCGTCGGGCTGACACTCGATGCCACGCTCGTGATCGCGGTCACCTTCCTCGGCAGCGCCGTGGCCGCGACGATCCTGCCGTACTGGAAGAAGGAGCTGTACGCGAATTCGCCCCTCGCGCGCTACTCGATCGGCGGGCTGCCGCTGATCAGTCTGGCCGGCGGGGTGACGACCGTGATCCTGGTCTGGGTGCTCGTCGAGTGGCTCACGAATAGCCTCTACGGTATCGGCGTGGGGAACACCCAGTCGATCATCTTCCTCGGCATCCTCTACGGCGCCGCGGTCGTCCTGTACGTCGTTGCCCGCCTGTACCGGAGGGCCCAGGGGATCGACCTCGAGGCGATCCACGCCGAGATTCCGGCCGAGTAGGCCGCCCTCCGGGGCTTCCGGGAACCTGACCCGACCGGGCCCGGCGCATCGCCGGGCCCGGTCGCCGATTCAGCCGCGGAACCAGCCGCTCGGCGCCGGCCGTGTGTTCTGGTAGATGTGCTTCGCCTCGCGGTACTCGTCGAGGCCGCTCGGACCGAGCTCGCGTCCGATGCCCGACTGCTTGAAGCCGCCCCATTCGGCCTGGGGCAGGTAGCGGTTGTACTCGTTGATCCAGACCGTGCCGTGGCGCAGGCGGGCCGCGACCCGCTGGGCCCGGCCCGCGTCGGCCGTCCAGACCGCGCCGGCCAGCCCGTAGCTCGTATCGTTGCCCAGCCGGATCGCCTCCTCCTCGGTCGTGAACCGTTCGACCGTGACGACCGGGCCGAAGACCTCCTCGCGGACGATCGTCATCTCCCTCGTCACGTCGGTGAACACGGTCGGCCGAAGGTAGAAGCCGGCCTGGAGCTCGGGCTCCGTCGGTCGCGTCCCGCCGGTCACCAGCCGGGCGCCTTCGGCCACGGCCGAGGCGATGTAGCGCTCGACCTTGGCGCGGTGCTCGGCCGTGATCAGGGCCCCGGTCTCGGTCGCGGGATCGAGACCCGGCCCGAGGCGGATCCGGTCGGCGCGCCGGGCGAGCTCCTCCACGAAGCGGTCGTGGATCGATGACTCGACGATCAGCCGGCAACCGGCCGAGCAGACCTGGCCCGAGTGCAGGAAGGCGGCGGTCAGGGCGTTGTCCACGGCGATCTCGAAGTCGGCGTCGGCGAAGACGATGTTCGGGCTCTTGCCGCCCAGCTCGAGGGCGACCCGCTTGATGTTGGCGACGGCCCCGCGCATCAGCGCACGGCCGGCCTCGATCCCGCCGGTCAGCGAAACCAGATCGACGTCCGGACTGTCCGCGAGCGCCTGGCCGACGCGGCCACCGGGGCCCAGGACGAGGTTGACCACGCCGGCCGGAACCCCGGCCTCCTCGAGCAGCCTGGTCAGGTGGACCGTCGTCAGCGGGGTCACCTGGGCCGGCTTCATGACCGTCGTGTTGCCCGCGGCGAGAGCGGGGGCGATCTTCCAGCTCATCTGCAGGAGCGGGTAGTTCCAGGGACCGATCAGGGCGCACACCCCGATCGGCTCGTACACGATCCGGCTGAGCGCATCGGGAGACCCGGTGGCGACGACCCGACCCGCTTCCTTGTCGGCGAGCCCGGCGTAGTAGCGAAAGACGCTGATCACGTCGTCGACGTCGTACTCGGACTCGCGGAGCGCCTTGCCCGTGTTCAGGGTTTCGGCGCGGGCGATGAGGTCTCGGTCGCGGGCGAGCAGGTCGGCGACCCGCGCGAGGAGAGTCCCCCGCTCGACGGCCGGGCGATGCGGCCAGTCCGATTCATCGAAGGCGTGACGGGCTGCCCTGATCGCCCGCTCCAGGTCGGCATCGGCCGCGACGTCGACCTCGGCCACCACGCTCCCGTCGGAGGGATAGACGACCGGGCTGCGCTCGCCGCCCGCGCCATGGGTCCAGGTTCCGTCGATGAACAGGGTGGGCTCGCTCATGGAAGGCAGGATCGGGGCTGGACGCGCGTGACGTCAAGGGCGTCGCGTTGACCGAGGCGAGGCCTGGGGCTTGACCGACTGCTATATACAACCGTATGGTTGTGTTTGTGCAGACCCACCCTCGTGACTACGACCGGATGTTCGGCGCCCTGGCGGATGCCACCCGCCGCGACATCGTTCGCCGTGCGATCGAGGGCGGGGAGGGCGTCGCCGAACTGGCCAGCCATTACCCGATGAGCTTCGCGGCCGTACAGAAGCACGTCGCGATCCTCGAGCGGGCCGGCCTGGTCACCAAGGAGCGCATCGGGCGCCGCAAGGTCGTCCGCGCCAACGTCGAGGGCCTGCGCGCGGCGCGCCGGCTCCTCGACCAGTACGAGGAGTTGTGGCGCGGACGAATCGACCGGATGACCGCGCTCGTGACCGACAGGCAGGAGACCAACCCATGACCGTGACATCTGTTCGTAAGGACGCCGAGGCGCGCACGATGACGGTGGAGGCCGAGTTCGACGCATCGGCCGAGCGGATCTGGCAGCTGTGGGCCGATCCGCGCCAGCTCGAGCGCTGGTGGGGGCCGCCTGCCTACCCCGCCACGGTCACGGTGCACGAGTTCCGTCCCGGCGGCCGGGTCGAGTACCACATGACCGGGCCCGCGGGCGATCAGCCCCACGGCTACTGGGAGATCGTCGAGGTCGCGGCACCTCGGCACCTCGTCTTCCGTAACGGCTCCGCCAACGACGACGGCAGCCCGAACACCGACCTGCCGGCCATGGTCGGCCGAGTAACGATCGAGGAGATCGGCGACGGACGGACCCACATGACCATCCAGAGCGAGTTCGCGAGCGTCGAGGCGATGGAGCAGGTGCTCGCCATGGGCACGGAGGAAGGCCTCAAGCTGGCCCTCGGCCAGATCGATGGGCTGCTCGCCGAGGACCCTGTCCGTTCCGCGTGACCGGGTCTGCCCGATGACTCCCAGCGCCTCGCGCCGTCCATGAGTCCGACAGCCCACCACCCGAACGAGAGCGACCGTGACCGAGCCGACGACCCGGACCCTCGATGTCTCAGGCGCGACCCTCACGTACGACGTCCGGCGCAACGCCGAGAGTGCTGAACCCATCCTCCTGCTCATCGGCTCGCCGATAGGCGCGGCCGGGTTCGGCACGCTCGCCGGCCACTTCGCCGACCGCACCGTCGTGACCTACGACCCGCGCGGGGTCGAGCGCAGCACGAAGACCAACCCGACGTCCGAGTCGACGCCGGACGAGCATGCCGATGACGTGCACCGGATCATCCAGGCGCTCGGAGCCGGACCGGTCGACCTGTTCGCGACCAGCGGCGGGGCGGTGAACGCCCTGGCGCTCGTGGCCAAGCATCCGGAGGATGTGCGGACGCTCGTTGCGCACGAGCCCCCGCTCGCCTCGGTCCTGCCCGATCGCGAGGCGGCGCTCGCCGTCTCCCGGGCAGTCAGCGAGACGTATCGGCGGAGCGGCTGGGGGGCCGGGATGGCCCACTTCATCACGGTCGTCAGCCACCGCGGCGAGTTTTCCGACAACCACGCGCACCAGCCGGCGCCGGACCCGGCGATGTTCAGGATGCCGGCCGGGGACGACGGCTCGCGGACCGACCCGCTGCTCGGGCAGAACATGATCACCCGCACGCACTACGAACCCGACTTCTCGGCCCTGCGGGCCCCCTCGACGCGGATCGTGCTCGCGGCAGGCGAGGAGTCAGAGGGCGAGATGGCGAATCGCGGCGCGCACGCGGTGGCCGAGCGCCTGGGTACCGAGCCTGTCCCCTTCCCGAGCAGCCACGGCGGCTTCCTCGGCGGTGAGTACGGCCAGACGGGCCAACCCGACGCCTTCGCCGCCAAGCTCCGCCAGGTCCTGGCCGGGACCTGAGGCGAGCAACCACAGCCCGTCGCTCGTCGGGATCGTGCTCGAGATCGCTTCGCTCCCGGTCATGTCGTGGTTGGCGCACGAGAAGCGTCGCGTCAGCGCGGCGCTCGGCAGCCGGTCGATGCGCTGATCGGCCGCTCCAGCCCTCCATTGGCGGGCCAGTGCTAGCATGTCGCCAATGCCCCGCTCCCGGATGTCGTCCTTGGCAGTCCTCGGCGCTCTTTCGCTGGCCGCGCTGGCGCTCAGCCATGAGTTGATCTACCTCATCGCGCACGGCGCGGGCGCCGGCTACACGGCTGCGATGCGGGAGGGTGGGCACGATCGCTACTGGACGAGCTTCGTCCTGATCGTGCTGGTTGTGACCGGTTGCCTGGGCGTCGTCGCGGCGGCGCAATGGCGGCGGCTCCGGAGACTCGCCGCCGACGTCCACGCCGGGACCGTGCGGGTCAATGACGGCAGTCTCGACCGATTCCTCGGGTTGCTCGGGCCGCTGTGGATCCGCGTGTCCGCCGGCACGATCGCCGCCTATGTGATCCAGGAGAACATCGAAACGGCGAGCACGGGCGCCCCCCTACCAGGCGTCGGCGTCCTGGGCGGCGAGCACGCGATCGGCCTCCCGGTCCTGTTCGCGGTGAGCTTGGTGATCGCGGTGGTCGGCGCGCTCGTCGGGTGGCGGCGGGAGGTCCTGCTCGCCCGGATCCGCGCAGCCGCAAGAGGGCGGCTCCGAGCCCCCGCCGCGACCCTGCGCCCGGCCCTGGCGGCCGCCAGGCTCGGCGGTCGTCGCGAGGGACGCCGTAACGGCGTCCGGGCGCCGCCACTCGGGCTGATCCGGCCAGCCTGATCCACCCCGTTCGGAACCGCCGGAGGGGTGGGCTCCCCTCGGAGGTGTCCCTTGACGCGCCCGTTCCTCCGCGCGCTCCTCTGCGCGGCACTCCTGTCGCTGATCGCCAGTCCCGTCCTCGCCCACGCCGAGCTCGTGTCCGCCGCACCCGGCCTGGGCGATCAGGTCGAAGGCTCGCCGGCGAAGCTCGTCACGACGTTCAGCCAGAACCTCAACGTCTCGCGGACGTCGCTCGAGGTCCGCGACGCGTCGGGCTCAACCGTGGCCAAGGGCGGCGAGCTCGGCGCTAGTCCCCGAGAATTCCGCCTTGCCCTGCCCGAGCTCGCGCCCGGCAAATACCAGGTCCGCTGGACGTCGTTCTCGTCCGAGGACGGCGAGCTCGCTCGCGGCTCGTATACGTTTACGGTCGTCGCGGCCCCGAGCCCGTCGCCATCACCCTCGCCGTCGCCGTTGCCGTCGCCGACCCCGACGCAATCGACCTCGCCGTCTGCTTCGCTGGCACCGATCACGCCCGCCACACCATCACCGGCGCCGAGCGCGATACCTGCGCCCAGCGATGCGTCGGGCGGCGGTGGTGGCGCTGTGCTCATTCTGATCGGGGCCGCACTCGCGGTCGTGGGCGGGATCGGCATCTGGCTCGTCCGGCGACGAAGCACGTGAGATTCGCACGAGTCACCCTCGCGGCGCTCGCGCTGGCGGTCCTCGCGCCAGCAGGGGCGCTCGCCCACGGCGCCGCGCAGGGACGGCCGCCAACCGACCCGCTTGGCATCGCGCTCGCCTGGCACCTCGACGTGTCGCTCATCCTCGGGCTCGCGGCGGCTGCGGCCGCCTATCTCTCGGCCGCCCGGTCGGTCGGCGCCGCCCATCGCGCGAACCCCTGGCCGCGGCGCCGGACCGTCGCGTACCTCGCGGCACTGGCTGCCGTTGGCCTGGCCCTGCTCTCGCCGGTCGACACCCTGTCCGATGACCTCCTGAGCGTCCACATGGTCCAGCACCTCCTGCTCGTGTCGGTCGCCGCGCCCCTGTTCGCCCTGAGCGGGATCGGAACGCTCGCCCTGCGGGCGTCGAGCGCCGATGTCCGCGACCGGTACCTCCTGCCGTTCCTCCACAGCCGGCTCGTGAGCGCGCTGACGTTCCCGGTCGTCGGCGGGGTCGCCTTCGCCGGCGTCATGTGGGGCTCTCACTTCTCGACGCTCTACAACGCGGCCTTGCTCGACGGCAGGGTCCACGCCCTCGAGCACCTCTTGTACCTCGCCGCCGCCTGCCTGTTCTGGTGGCCGCTCCTCAGTCCCGACCCGCTCCGCTGGCGGATCCACCCGGGTGGCAAGCTCGTCGCGCTGCTCGCCCAGATGCCACCGATGAGCTTCCTCGCCGTCACGATCATCGGTGCTTCGGCGCCGCTCTACGCCGCCTACCTCGGACGGACCGACGCGTTCGGCATCGACGCCCTGTCCGACCAGCGCATCGCCGGATCGCTGATGTGGCTCACCGGCGATCTCGCCTTCCTCATCCCGGGTGCCGCTCTCCTCCTCGCGCTGGTACGCCACGAGGAGGCCGAGGCGAAGCGGGTCGACGCCCGCCTCGACCGCGAGCGCCGAGCCCTGTCTCGAAAGGAGTCCTGACGATGCGCGCCCTCCCGGCCCTCCTCACCGCGACGCTCCTGCTCGCGGCCTGCTCCTCGGGCGGCGGCTCCCCGCCGGCATCGAGCGGCGCGGTGGCGAGTCCGTCGGCCGCCGCGTCCGGCGGGCCCGAGATCCTGCCGCTCCTCATCAATTCCGAGATCCTCAAGGGTCCGAACCGGTTCCTGTTCTCGCTGACCGACCGGGCGAACAAGCTCGTCGCCGCGCCCGACGTCAAGGTCCACCTGCTCTTCTACGACGTCGACACGGCCGAGAACACGGTCGTGTTCGAGGCGGACGCCCGGTTCCTGTGGGCGATCGAGGGCGAGCAGGGGCTGTACGTCGCCACCATCGATTTCCCCGACGCCGGGCGCTGGGGCACGAGGTTCGAGGCGACGTTCCCGAACGGCGCCGTCAAGGCCGTCCGCGCCGATTACGACGTGCGCGAGTCGGGCACGACGCCGGCGCTCGGGACCAAGGCGCCGTCGGTCGACACGCCGACCGCGGCCGACGTCGGCGGCGACCTCGCCAGGCTCTCGACGGACCAGTCGCCCGACCCGCGCTTCTACGAGCTCTCGATCGCCGACGCGCTCGCCGCGGGGAAGCCGGTCGTCGTGACGTTCGCCACGCCGGCCTTCTGCCAGACCCGCCTGTGCGGCCCGACGCTCGAGACCGTCAAGCGGGTCGCCAAGGACTACCCGGCGATCACGTTCATCAACGTCGAGCCCTACAAGATGGCCTACAAGGACGGCAGCCTCCAGCCCGAACTCGACGCCCAGGGTCAGCTCCAGCCCGCCGACTGGACGAACGCCTGGGGCCTCCAGTCCGAGCCGTACACGTTCGTCGTGGCAGCCGACGGGACGGTTGCCGCGAAGTTCGAGGGCGTGCTCGGCGAGGACGAGCTGCGAGGCGCGCTCGATGCCCTATGAACCCGTTCCGTTCGCTGTTCCTGTTCCTGGCCCTGGCGGTCGCACTCGCGGCCTGCGGCCCGGCTCCGCGGACCGTGGCGGGCTTCGTGGTCGACGTGAAGAGCACGAGCCTGACCGAGATCCAGAGCTTCACCCTGCGGACCCCGGACGGCCAGGAGCTCGTGTTCAAGGTCGGCGCGCTCGAGCTCGATGGGGGCGCCTTCCCGGCGGGTCACCTCCGCCAACACATGGCTCTCAACCAGGCGGTCGCGGTCGCCTACCGCGAGGAGGGCGGCGAGCGGGTCGCCTACCGGCTCGTCGATGCGACGTGGCTGCAGCCGTGAGACGCCTGCCCGTCGCGCTCGCTGCCCTCGCGGCGCTCCTGGCGCTCCCGGGCCCCACCCTCGCCCACAACCTCGTCGGCCGGCTCGAGTCGCCGCTGCCACTGGCGGTCTACCTCGCCGGGGCGGCGATGGCGGTCGCACTCTCGTTCGCCTTCGTCATCCTGCGCGACGTCCGGGCACCGGCCGACCCACCGGCCCGGACGGTCACGGTCCCACGGCCGCTCGTCCTCGGCCTCCGGGCGATCGGCCTCGCGGGCTGGCTCTGGATCGTCGCCCAGACGATCGTCGGCGGCTCGTCCAACGCCGACGTCTCGAGCCTCTTCCTGTGGGTCTACGGCTGGGTGGGCCTGGCCGCGGTGTCGGCGTTCGTCGGCCCGATCTGGAGCTGGCTCGACCCGTTCGCGACGCTGTTCGACCTCGGCGCCGCGGTTCTCCGCCGCCTCGACGTCGCGGCCTGGGAACCGGCACCGTATCCGGCAAGGCTGGGGGCCTGGCCGGCCGTCGCGGGCCTGGCGTTCGTCGCCTGGCTCGAGCTCGTCTACCGCGGCGGCGGGCTCGGCGTCGTCCTGCTCGGCTACACGGCCCTGACCCTCCTGGCCATGGCCAACTTCGGGCGGGACGCCTGGCGTGAGCGGGGCGAGACGTTCTCGGTCTGGTTTGGGACGCTCAACCGGCTCGCCCCGTTCGGGCCGCCGAGCGAGCCCGGGGGGCGCACGATCGAGCGGCGGCGGTTCGCCTCGGGGCTTCTCGCGCCGGGGTGGACGCGGCCCCACGTCGTCCTCGTGGCGATCGGCGCGGCCTCGATCCTGTACGACGGCCTGTCCCAGACACAGATCTGGTTCGACCTGTTCGGGCTGCCCGGCCTTCCGCTCGCTACGCTCCTGCTGCTCGGCTTCCTTGGCCTCGTCGTCGGCCTCGCCCTCGCGGTCGGGCGCCTGGTTAGCCTCGCCGCGGTCGGGGCCGGCCTCGTGCCGATCGCGGTCGGCTACCTCGTCGCCCACTACCTGACCTACCTGCTCGGTGACGGCCAGCGGATCGTCGTCGCGATCTCCGATCCGCTCCAGCTCGGCTGGGACCTCTTCGGGACCGCCTTCTACGAGCCGGGCACGGACTGGATCCCGCCGGCGCTGCTGTGGACGGTCATGCTCGCGGCGGTCGTCGGCGGCCACGTCCTGGGCGCCTGGTCGGGCCATGTCGTCGCCGTCCGCGACGCACCGGCGCGATCCGACGTGCGCCTTCGCCAGGTGCCGCTCGCGGCGCTCATGGTCGGGCTCACCGCAACGACCCTGTGGTCGCTCGGCCAGACGATCGTCAAGGAGCCGGCCGAGATGCCGGGGGCCGTCTCGACGTCGGTTGACGTCCTCGCCGCGATATCCGTCGGCGAGGAACCCGGCCCTCGGGGCACGCCATGATCGGAGTCGAGACGGTCGCCGTCTTCTACTCGATCCTGGCCCTCGTCGCGAACGCCGCCGTCGTCGCGGTCGTTGTTCTCGTTGCGGCGGGCCGCCGCGAACGACTGCGCGACGGGCTCGGCGGGAGCGTGCTGCCAGCCGCGTTCGTCGTCGCGACGCTCGCGACGCTGGGCAGCCTGTACTTCTCGGAGGTCGCCCACTTCGAGCCGTGCCGGCTGTGCTGGTACCAGCGGATCGCGATGTACCCGCTCGTCATCATCCTCGGAATCGCCGCCTGGCGGGGCGACGCGCGCGTCCGGCGGTACGTCGTCCCGCTCGCCGCCATCGGTGCCCTGATCGCCGGCTACCACTACGCGCTCGAGTGGCTGCCGTGGCTGGACTCGGGCGTCTGCTCGGCGTCCACGCCGTGCACGCTCGTCTGGTTCCGCGAGTTCGGCTTCGTCAGCCTGCCGTACCTCGCGCTGTCGGCGTTCCTTTTCATCCTCGCGCTGGTGGCGCTCGCCCCTGTCCCGGCGTCGGACGATCGCGAGGATCCGCTCCCTCGGAGGCCATCGTGACGAAACCCCGACGATGGCGAGCCCAGCCCGGGCCCGCCAGCACCCCCGGTCGCGCCACGGCCGGTCCGACCCAGCCAAGTCCGGTCATGCCGGTGCGCGGCCGCCGGTCGCCAGATCGACCAGTCCCGGGACGGTTCTCCGGCGCCGTGCTCGCCGTCGGTGCCGTGGTCGTCGCTGCTGCCGCGGTCATCGCCGTCCTCCTGACCCAGTCGCCAGGCGCGCCAGCAGGTTCGGCAGCGCCGACTGTGGCCTCGCCATCGACGGCTGCCACGCAGCCGGCGGTCGGCGCCGCCTTGCCGGCCTTCGTCGCCACGGAGAACGACCCCGCCGTCGGGCGGCCGATCCCCGAGGTTGATGGCGCCTCCTTCGACGGCAGTTCCGTCAGCATCGCCGCGGACAGCCGCCCGAAGGTCGTCCTGTTCCTCGCCCACTGGTGCCCCCACTGCCAGCGCGAGGTGCCCGTGGTCAAGGCCTGGCTCGACCGCGGAGGCCTGCCGGCCGGGGTCGACCTCGTGTCGGTGGCCACGGCGATCGACCCGAACCGGCCGAACTATCCCCCCGACGCGTGGCTGTCACGCGAAGGCTGGCAGGCGCCGGTGCTGGTCGATGGCGACGGCTCGATCGCGACCCGGTACGGCCTGAGTGCGTTCCCCTACTGGGTGGCGGTCAACGCGGATGGCACCGTGGCGAGGCGGTTGACCGGCGAGCTGAGGCCCGACCAGCTCGATGACCTCGTGGCCTCGGTGGCAGGGTCATGAGGAGACCCTGCGTGGCCGTGGCCGCCCGTCGGCGCTCGCGGCCGATCCTAACCGAGCCGCCGCTGGCGGCGATCGCCCGGGTGGTCTCCGATGGCTAAGCGCCGCCGAAGCTCGCGCCCGGCCCCGGTGATGCCGGCCGCCGCGCGCCCGCGACGCCGGGCGCCGGAGCCCAAGCGGCGACGGCTGCCGTCGCTGCGGGTCGTCCTCGTCGGTCTCGCCGCGGTCGGGGTGGTCGGCGTGGTCGGGCTCGCGTTCATCGGCAGCGCGACCGCCCGCGACTACTCGTGCGCGGAGCTGCTGACCGCCCCGCCCGACGCGTCGGTCGCCGACGGGTTCGCGACCAAATCGCTCGGCCAAGCCCACGTCGGGGTGGGCACGAAGATCCGCTACGGCTTCTGCCCGCCGACATCGGGCGGCCACTACAACGCCGCCGGTGCCGGGCCGCTCCGGCCGGGCTTCTACGGGCCCGACGCTGACGCCGGCCCGGGCGGCTGGGTCCACAACCTCGAGCACGGCTACGTCGTCGCCCTCTACCGCTGCGCCGAGGGGTCGTGCCCGTCGGACGCCGAGCTCGCGACTCTCCGCGCGTTCGCGGCGAACGGCCCGCCGACCCAGTCGGCGGCCGCCTGCGGCTATCGCTCGAAGGTCCTCGTCGCCCGCTTCGACGAGCTGTCCACGCCATATGCGCTACTCGCCTGGGACCGGGCGCTGCTCCTCGACGCCTTCGACGAGGCGACGGCCCGCGACTTCGCGAGCCGCTCGATCGAGGCAACCGCGCCGGAACCGAATGCATGTTGACCCGAGAACACCGTCGAAATCCCGAACTGGAGGCATCGATGACGACTGGAACCCCTGATCCGCCCGCCCTCAGCCCGATTGGCCGTCGCGCGTTCCTCCGTGGCGCGGCGGTTGCCGGTGGTGGCGCCGTCGCAGCAACGCTCGCCGCCTGCGTTCCCGCAGGCGGGCCTGTGTGGACATTCGGCCCAGCTTCCTTGCCGGCGCCGGGCGGCTCGCCCGCCGTACCGAGCCCGTCGCCCGCCGCGATCTCTCATGCGGCGACACCCGCCGCCTCGACCGCTGCCACGACCGACCCCAACGCGGCGGCGATGAACGAGGAGCACGATCGATCGGCGGAGACCCGCGTCAAGCGGTTTCTCGCGGGCGAGTGGGAGAAGGCGGGGCCGTACGGCAACCAGCCCCTCGAGCCGACGATCGACGGCGACTTCAAGGTCTTCGAGCTCGAGTGCACCGCGTTCGAGTGGCGGATCGACGCCGAGCTTCCGCCCGTGAACGCGCTCGGCTACAACGGCACGTGGCCCGGGCCAGTCCTGCGCGTGACCGAGGGCGACAAGGTCCGGGCGATCGTCAGGAACTCGATGGCCGAGTCGACATCGGTTCACTTCCACGGGCAGGCGCTCGTGAACAAGATGGACGGTGTCCCGTTCGTCACCCAGCCGCCAATCAAGCCGGGCGAGACGTTCGTCTACGAGTTCGTGGCCAAGCCGTACGGCTCGCACATGTACCACAGCCACCACAACGCGGCTGATCAGGTCGGCCGGGGCCTGCTCGGCGCGTTCCTCGTCGACCCGAAGGATGCGAGGCTCCGCCACGACCGACGCTACGGGATCAGCCAGGACATCGTCTGGGTGAGCAACGACACGCTCGGCGGTTTCACGATCAACGGCCGGGGCTTTCCCGCGACGAAGCCGCTCACGGCAAAGCGGGGTGAGCGGATCCTGGTCCGATTCATGAACGAGGGCCAGATGATACACCCCTGGCACCTCCACGGGATGCCGATGCGGGTCGTCGCCCGTGACGGCTACTACCTGGGCTCGGCCGAGTTCACGTGCGACACGCTCGGGGTCAACCCCGGCGAGCGCTACGACGTCATCATCGACTGCGACAACCCGGGAGCATGGGCCTTCCACTGCCACATCCTCAGTCACGCCGAGGGTCCGCAGGGGATGTTCGGGATGGTGACGGCCCTGATCGTCCAATGACGGCCGCTGTCGACGTGCGGCAGACTTTGGATGGTTCATATACGATGGTGGAGCAATGATTCAACAATGGCTTCTCCGCCGGTTCGAGGACCCGTCGGAGGGTGCGGAGCGGCCTCGCGGCCACCCGGCGGGAACCTAGCGCAGTGGCATCTGACGCACCGGCGGCCGCGGGCGCACGGCCAGCGCCCGCCGGACACAGTCACTCGGCCGCCGGCGCAGGCGCCGGCCGCCTCCGGATCGTGCTGGCGCTCACCGGCGGCTACATGGCCATCGAGGTCGCGGGCGGCATCCTGACCGGCAGCCTGGCGCTGATCGCCGATGCCGGGCACATGCTCACCGACGTTGCGGGCGTATCGATGGCGCTCCTCGCCATCCGCTTCGCGGCGCGCCCGGCGAACGACGGCAAGTCGTATGGCTACTACCGGCTCGAGATCCTCGCCGCGATCGCGAACGGGATCCTCCTGTTCGGCGTCGCGGCCTACATCCTCTACGAGGCCTACCGGCGGTTCCTGGAGCCACCCGAGATCCTCGGGCTGCCGATGCTCGCGGTCGCGACCGTCGGCCTGCTGGTCAACCTCGTCTCGGCACGCCTCCTGCTCGCCGGCCAGAAGTCGAGCCTCAACCTCCGCGGGGCCTTCTATGAGGTTGTTGGGGACCTCCTGGGCTCGGTCGCAGTCATCGTCGCCGGCGTCGTCATCGCGCTCACCGGCTGGAACATCGTCGACCCGATCGCCTCGGTCGTCATCGGCCTGTTCATCCTGCCCCGAACCTGGACGCTCATCCGCGACGCGGTCGACGTTCTCCTCGAGGCGACCCCGAAAGGCGTCGACATGGCCGAGGTTCGCCGGCACATCACCGAGACCGAGGGTGTCAAGGATGCCCACGACCTCCACGCCTGGACGATCACGAGCGGGATGAACGTCCTCTCCGCGCACATCGTCCTCGCCGACGGGGCGCGAGCCGACGAGGTGCTCGATCGGCTGTGCGGCTGCCTCTCCGATGACTTCGACATCGAGCACAGCACGTTCCAGCTGGAGCCGACCGACCGGCGCACGGTCGAGAAGGCGACCCACTGAGTCTCAAGCACGCGAAAGGAGAACCCGAATGACCGACCTGAACCAGACGGTGCAGAGCACCCCGACGAGCCTGACCTGCCCCAAGTGCGCCGGCGCGATGCGGGCCTACGAGCGGAACGGGATCACGATCGACCAGTGCACCGAGTGCCGGGGAATCTTCCTCGACCGCGGCGAGCTCGAGCGGCTCATCGAGGCCGAGGACGTGCACTACAGCGGCCAGACGGCGCCCGGATCGGAGCAGGCGGGCGGATACCCCGACCCCCGCGACTACCCGCCAGATCCCGGCTATCGCGGCGACCGCGGCGGGAAGCACGGCGGCGGGAAGCACGGGGGCTACGGCGGGTACCAGCGCCGGCGCCGTGGCGGCTTCCTCGGCGACCTGCTCGACTTCGGCTGATCGAAGGACATCGAGACCGTGCGAAAGGAGGCCACCATGTCCGTCGAACCTGGTGCGGGGGGTGGAGCATTCCTCAGTCGGCGTCAGCTCCTGCGCCTGTCCCTCTTCGCCGGTCTTGGCGCGCTCGCCGCCGCCTGCGCGGGACGAAGCGAGCCGGGCTGGACCTACGGCCCGACCCTCGCGCCATCCACCGGCTCGCCCGAGCCTTCATCCGCCCCGAGCGGGGCGGCCACGCCTGCGGCAGCGAGCGCCTCGCCCTCGGCCGGCGGGTCGGGGGTGGTGATCAAGATCGTCGCCCAGAACATCAAGTTCGATCTTGCCGAGTTCAGCGTCCCCGCCGACACCCCGTTCCAGATCGTGTTCGACAACCAGGACGCGGGGATCCCGCACAACGTGGCGATCTACCAGGGGCAGGCCGGTGGTCCGACCCTCTTCAAGGGCGAGATCTTCAACGGCGTCAAGACGGTTACCTATGACGTCCCTGGCCTCCCCGCCGGCAACCACTACTTCCAGTGCGACGTGCACCCGACAATGAACGGCACGGTCCGCGCCGGGTGACGAACGCAGGGCACCGTCGAGTCACCGATCGGTCACGGTCGCGGGCGCCCAGAGACGCTGGGAGCGTGCGTCCTCGAGACATGCCTCAAGTATGGCCGCCCGGACTTCGCCGTCCCTCGCCATGAGCGAGCACGACGACCACACTCCGGGACACGATGACGGCAGCGACGCGCCATTCTGGCGGCTTCGCAACGTCCAGCTCGCGTTCGGCGCCGGTCTAGTCCTAGCCGCCGGGCTCCTCGTCGAGCGCCTGGCGGCCGCGCCCGGTGTCGCCGCGGCCGCCTACGTCGCCGCGGTCGTCGTCGGTGGCGCCACCTTCGTCCCCGAGTCAGTGCGCGCCCTCGCCCGCCGCGAGGTCGGCGTCGGCACACTGATGACGATCGTGGCTGCCGGGGCCGTGCTGCTCGGCGAGTTCGGCGAGGCGGCCAGTCTCGCGTTCCTGTTCTCGATCGCCGAGGCGCTCGAAGCGTACTCGCTGACGCAGGCGCGGCGCGGCCTCCGGAGCCTGCTCGCGCTCGTGCCCCCGACGGTGACCGTCCTCCATGACGGCGGCACGCGGAAGGTCCCGGCCGGCGAGGTTCGGGTGGGCGACCGGATCGAGCTTCGACCTGGCGAGCGATTGGCGACCGACGGGATCGTGCGCGCGGGTCGATCGGCGCTCGACGTCTCGGCGATCACTGGCGAATCCATGCGCGTGGAGGTCGAACCGGGCGATCGCGTGTTCGCGGGTTCGGTGAACGGCGGCGGGGTGCTCGAGGTCGAGGCGACTGCCACGGCCGAGGACAACTCACTCGCGCGGATCGTCCACATCGTCGAGGAGGCCCAGGAGCGCAAGGGGGGGGCGCAGCGGACCGCGGACCGGATCGCCCGCCCGCTCGTCCCCGGGATCATGGTCGTGGCCGCGGTGGCGGCCGTCGGCGGCAGCCTCCTCGACGACCCTGCCACGTGGCTGCCCCGGTCGCTCGTCATTCTCGTCGCCGCCGCGCCATGCGCGTTCGCGATCGCGGTCCCGGTGACCGTCGTGGCGGCGATCGGCGCGGCGAGCCGGGCGGGCGTCCTGGTGAAAGGCGGAGCGGCCCTCGAGATGCTCGGTGCGGCGCGGATCGTGGCTCTGGACAAGACGGGCACGATCACCCGCAACCGGCCCGAGGTGGTGGCGGTCGAAGCCGTCGACGGCGTCGATCGCGACACCCTGCTCTCGCTCGCGGCGGCGCTCGAGGCCCGCAGCGAGCACCCGCTCGCGGCGGCGATCCTCGCCGCCACACCCACCGTGCCGCCCGCAACCGACGTCGAGGCGGTCGCCGGACACGGGCTGACCGGGTCGGTCGGCGGCGATTGGGTGCGACTCGGCCGTCCGGGGTTCATCGCCCCTGACGGGTTGACGCCCGTGCTCGATGCCGTCCAAGAGGCCGGCGCAACCGCCGTGCTCGTCGAGCGGGCCGGGAGGACAGTCGGCCTGGTGGCGGTCCGGGACGAACTCCGGCCGGAGGCCCCGGAGGCCGTGCGGGAGCTCCATGGGCTGGGCCTCGCGAGCGTCGTGCTGACCGGCGACAACCGCCGGACCGCCGAGGCGCTCGCCGCCCGGGCCGGGGTCGGCCGGGTCGAGGCGGAGCTGCTTCCCGAGGACAAGGCGCGCATCGTGGAGCGGCTGCGAATGGAGCGGCCGGTGGCAATGGTTGGCGACGGGATCAACGACGCCCCGGCGCTTGCGAGCGCCGACGTGGGCATCGCGATGGGCGCGCTGGGCACGGACGTCGCGATCGAGACTGCGGATGTGGTCCTCATGGGGGAGGATCTCAGGCACCTGCCGGCATCCTTTCGGCACGCCCGCCGGGCGCTCGGCATCATGCGCCAGAACCTCGTCCTGTCGGGCGCCATCCTCGTCGTGCTCGTGCCCCTGGCCGCCCTCGGCATCCTCGGCCTCGCGGCCGTGGTCGCCATCCACGAGCTGGCCGAGGTCCTCGTGATCGCCAACGGGCTGCGAGCCGGGCGCGGCCACGCCCTGACGCTCGCGCCCGCCGTCGCCCCGTAGGAGGACGGAACGCGAGGTGGCGAGTGCACCCTGGCATACTGCGGGCATGATCCGCGCGTATGGCGCCGCCCTGTCCGAAGACCGCTGCGAGACGGAGTGCATCCACCCCGAGCAGGTCCGCCCGCTGCTCGGCCGCACGCTGTCGGGCCAGGCCGCCCTGCGGGTCGGCGACCTGTTCGGACTGCTTGCGGATCCGACCCGGGCTCGCATCCTCCACGCGCTCACGCTCATCGACGAGCTCTGCGTGTGCGACCTCGCCCTTCTCCTCGGGCTCTCGGTCTCGGGCTTGAGCCACCAGCTCCGGCTGCTCCGGGACCGGGACGCGGTCGCGCGCCGGAAGTCCGGACGGATCGTCTACTACCGCCTGGCGGACGAGCATGTCCGGCGTCTGCTGACCGATGCGCTCGTCCACGTCGGCGAGGGAGTCGCGGCCGACGTCACGGACCAGACCGCGTGACGCACCCGCCGGCCGCCAGCAGTTCCGAAGCTGCCAACCATGCCTGAACTGCCCCGCCCGCTGTGGCCGTGACGTCGATGGGCCATGTGTGAACCCGTCGCTCGGCCGGACCTCCTTACCGCGCGCTGGCAGATGGCGCTCTTGCTCTGCCGAGCCTCGGCATCCACGACTCTACCCGCGACCAGGCCGACCCGGCCCGGATGTGGGCGACGCTCGGGACGCCGCCGGCCCATCCGATGACTGGCCTTGCCGCCACGCCCGATGGTTGGACCGTCTACGCGGGGGCGCCCGACGGGCCTGTTCCGCAGCGACGGCGGTGGCCAGAGCTGGTCGCCGACCGGCTTCCGCGGGGGTGCGTTCGCAATCGCGACGACGACCGATGGAAGGACTGTTGCGATGGTAGGCCGAGAGACCGAGTTCTTCCGCTCGGAGGATCGGGGCACATCCTGGCCGGCTCCGTGAGCACTGCGGACTCATCGATCGAGCTGGCCGAGCGAACGCTCCGACGTCTCGGCGGGCCGGCAGCGCTGGCGACCCTCGTCGCGGCGCTCGCCGGGATCGCGCGTGCGCGGCAGCCGAGCCCCGCAGCGGCAGCCGAGCCCCGCAGCGGCAGCCGAGCGTGGCGTGAGCGAGACGGTGGCGCTGATTGCGGCGACGGCGGGCTTCGTCGGCCTGAGCGCGACCCTGTGGCGCCCGCTCCCGATCGCGCTCGGCGTCCCAGCCCGCGCCCTCGCTGCCGGAGCGGAAGCGGCCTCGATGCTCGGCGGTCTCGGTCTCTACCTGGCCGGGATGGCGGCCCTCGGTCCCGCCTACGACGTCTCCTCGGAGTTCGGGGCCCGGGTCCACGAGGGTCAGCGCCTCGTCACGTCGGGACCGTACGCAGTCGTCCGTCACCCGATGTATCTCGGGCTGGCGATCACGGCCGTCAGTGGGCTCCTGCTCTATCGGACCTGGACGACCCTGGCGGACGTCGCGGCGCTTCCGGTCCTGGTCGTTCGCGCGCGGCGCGAGGACGAGGTCCTGGCCGAGGCCTTCGGCCACGACTGGGCGACGTACCGCGATAGGGTGTCGGAGTGGATCCCGCGCTTGGCTTGCGCCACCCTCGCCGAGGATCTCGCCGCTCGATCGCAGAGCTGATCGAAAGCAGGAGGGCCGAACCCACCCCTGCGCAGGCGGTCTCGGCCCTCTGCTTTCTGGTTTGGCGTGCAGACCTCAGCTCAGGCGGTCAGCACTCCGCCTCGGTTCACCTATTGATGAAACGATACGGCCAACCGGGCCGCGGCGCAAGACTGATCCGCGTCCACCCTCCGAGCGGGAGCGATCTCAGGCTGTTGGGTCGCCCTCGCCTGCGGAGGATGGGACCTGCTCGGCTACAGCACGGAGGCCGCGGCGGTTCGGTGGGCCGTAGTTGAGGCAGGCCTCGATCAGCGGAGCCACATCGGCCAGGACGCGCGTCGACGCATCGAGCAGCCGCCCGACGGCCGGACTAGCGAGCCGGTAGACGTTGTACCGTCCCCGTGCCTCAATTGCGACGAGCCCGCACTCGAGCAGACAGCCGAGGTGGTTCGAGGCGCGTGGCGGGGTCAGGCCAACGAGGCTGGCGATCTGTCCGGCTGTCAATGGTCCATGGCGCAGCTGGCGCAGGATGCCCAGCCGCGAAGGATCGGCGAGGCCGCGGTGAAGTTTCGACTCGATCTCGAGTGGCAGCCGCCCGGCGAGCGGACTCGGTTCAGCCATGGCTAGATGATAGCCCCGTTCGGGTCCGACTCAGCCGCCGAGCGCGCGCTTGGCCTGCTCGAGCTCGTCGGCGCTGATCTCACCGCGGGCGAACCGACGGCGGAAGATCTCGATCGGATCATCCGTCGAACGGCCTCTCGGTCGAATCGCGAGCACGATCCCGACGATGACGAGGGCGGCGACTGCCGCCACGAGCAGAAGACCGAGCCAGCCGCCGGTCATCCAACCGCCCCCGAACACACCGTCTACTCCATAGCACGAGCCGGAGCCCATCATTCGCGCACCTCCTTGATGGTCGGATCGTGCCGACCATACGCCAGCCGACGTTTCAGCAGCCAGTGAAGGAGGGCCTGCCAGCCCGTACAGCCCGGCCTCAGGGGCACCAACGAGGGTTGGGACAGGTAGCGCGTCGGTCCCGGCTTCGGTCATGTCTCGTGGTCCTCGCTGGCTGAGCGTGGGCAGCGCGGTGGCGGCACCCGCGTCGGGTCTGCTATTGTTTCATGAATTGCTGAAATGAGGACGAATCCGCGCATGCCCGAGCCTCCGCGTGACCTGCGTACCCGGGTGGTCGAACCGATCCGCGCCGTCCAGCTCGTCGCCGGGATCTTCGTGGTTGGCATTGTCGTGATCGGCGACACGCTCGCCGACACCGCCATCCGCGGGGCGGCTGAGCCGTCGATCGCCGTCGTCGGCGACTTGCTGCGGCTCACGCCGTCGGCGAACGAGGGGATTGCGTTCGGCCTCCTGAGTGATGTTGGCCCGGCGGTCGTCATCCTCCTCACGGGGCTCGCGCTCGCCGTCGCACTCGCCTCTGTTCGGCGGGTCCGCGGGTTCCTGTTCCGAGCGGCGATCTGGCTCCTGCTCGGGGGCGGCCTGGCGAACCTGATCGAGCGAGTCGCCCATGGCCGTGTCCTCGACTACGTGGATCTCGGACTGGGGAACGCACGATGGCCGACGTTCAACGTCGCCGATGTCGCCGTCAGCCTCGCGGTCGTCGCTGCGACCGCGGGCATCGCGGTGGAGCGACTGCGGCGCACCGTCGGCGGCGCGTCGGGCACGGGGCGGCCGTGACGGACGGGCGGCCCCCCGACGATGGTCGGCCGGTCGGCGGCTGGGCCAACGCTGGCCACCTGGGCCCGACGGCCGGCGTCGCCCTGGGCCAGGACGCAGCCGAACGGCTCGCGGCCGCGTTCGGCCTGCTCGCGGATCCGACCCGGCTGCGGATCATACACGCGCTGGCGTGCTCGTCCGAGGTCCGCGTCGAGGAACTCGTTCGGCTCATTGGGCTCGAGCAGTCCACCGTTAGCCGGCAGCTCCGGATCCTCCGCGACCGGGCGTTCGTTGGACGCCGGCGCGAGGGTCGACTGACTTACTACCGGCTGGCCGATGGGTCGCTGCGACGCGTGCTGTGCGGGTCACGCGACGTCGCAGGCGACCTCGCCTCCTTCCTCGCCGAAGGCACCGGGGCACGACGCGAGCCCACCGAGGGATGACCGCCAGCCGCGGCGCCGGCCGTCGACCGCGCTCGAGATCCCGCGCGCGGCGAGATCGCGTCGAGGAGTTCGAGCCAGCGAAGCGGATTCTGGGCGATGACCGCCTCGAGGGCCGTCCAAACTCCACCTACGGACCGGCCCGCACATCCAGGAGGCACATGGTGATCGAAACAAGCTACACGTTTGGCTCCGGATCGATGGCGAGATCGCCGACCTGCGACCACGAGTCGAGGCTGCGCTGCGCGACGAGGGCTTCGGGGTGCTCACTGAGATCGACGTCGCAGCGGTCTTGAAGGCGCGGCTCAGCGTCGAGCGTCCGCCCTACCTCATCCTGGGCGCCTGCAACCCGACGCTCGACCACGCAGCGCTCGACATCGAGCCGTCGGTCGGCGCGCTCCTTCCGTGCAACGTCGGCCTCCGCGAGGACGAGCCAGGGGAGACGACGGTCGAGATCCGCCCGCCGTGGGCAGGGTGCGTGTGGTTGCGTGTCGGTTCACGATACTATGAAATGACAGGAGGTAACGAATTGAGCCAGAAGGACCGCCCTGTCGCGGGGGACGAGCGCGACGACCGCGAGGACGACGAGCGGGAGGGGGCACATTCGGGTCCGTGGTGGACATATCGGCCGATCCTCGGCGCGGTCGGGTCGGGTCTCCTGCTGGCGGCCGGCTGGCTCGGATCGATCACCGGGGCCCTGCCGGACCCGCTGCCGATCGCGTTCTACCTCGCCTCGATCCCGTTCGGCGGCTACTGGTGGGCACGCGAGGGCCTGGAAGAGCTGATCCACGATCGCGTGGTTGGCATCGAGGTTCTGATGGGTGTCGCCACGATCGGGGCGGCCGCGCTCGGTGCGTGGGAGGAGGCCGCGTTCCTCGTCTTCCTGTACGGCTCGGCCGAAGCCGTCGAGTCACTCACGTTCGCCCGGACTCGCTCCGCGATCCGCGCCCTGCTCGACCTCGCCCCGAAGGAGGCGCACGTCCTGCGCGACGGTGCCGAGCTGACGATCCCGGCGACCGAGCTCGTGCCGGGTGACCTGTTCCTCGTCCGCCCCGGTGAGGGCCTCGCGACCGACGGCGTCATCCGGGCCGGGCGCTCGAGCCTCGACGAGTCGCCGATCACCGGCGAGAGCGTGCCGGTCGACAAAGGACCGGGGGACCTCGTCTTCGCCGGCACGATCAACCGCCAGGGAGCGCTGACGATCGAGGCGACGAAGTCGTTCGCCGACAACACCCTCTCGGCGATCATCCACCTGGTCGAGGAGGCGCAGGGCCAGAAGGGCCGCGCCCAGCGGTTCATCGACCGCTTCAGTCGCATCTACAGCCCGCTTGTGCTCGTCGGCGCGGCGGCTCTGGCCGTCGTCCTCGTCGCCTTCGGCGACGATCCGACCGAGGCGATCACCCGGGCGATCACGGTCGTCGTGGCCGGAGCACCATGCGCCCTCGTCATGTCGACACCGGTGGCGATGGCCGCCGGGATCGGCTCGGCCGGGCGGCGCGGCGTCCTGATCAAGGGCGGGATCCACCTCGAGAACCTGGGCACCGTCCGGGTCGTCGCGCTCGACAAGACCGGCACGCTCACCCACGGCCGGCCAGTCGTGACCGACGTCGTCCCACTCGACGGCACCGACGAGCGGGACCTGCTCGCGGCCGCCGCCGGCGTCGAGCGCTATTCCGAGCATCCGCTGGCGCGGGCGATCGTGGCCGCCGCGGCCGAGCGCGGCGTCCTCCCGTCCCAGGCCACCGACTTCTCGGCACTCGCCGGAGCCGGTGCCACAGCGCGCCTCGACGGCCGGCGCGTCCACGTCGGCAGCCCGGAGCTGTTCGCCGAGCTCGGTGCGACAGCGTCGGCCGCGAGCGCGGGCCTCCTCGAGAAGATGCGCGAGGAGGGCAAGACCGTCGTCCTCGTCGGCGAGCGTCCGGTCGACACGACGGCCAGCGTGCGCATCCTCGGCCTGCTCGGGATCCGTGACCAGGTCCGTCCCAACGCCGCTGCGGCGATCCGCGAGCTCCACCGCCTTGGCATCCGCCGGGTCGTGATGCTGAGCGGCGACCACCCGCGGACGGCCCGGGCGATCGCTCGGGAACTCGGGATCGACGACGTCAGAGCGGGCCTCACGCCCGAGGACAAGGTCGCCGCGATCCGCGAGCTCGAACGCGCCCACGGTGCGGTGGCGATGATCGGAGACGGGGTGAACGATGCACCGGCGCTCGCCGCAGCGACCGTCGGGATCGCGATGGGGACCGCCGGCTCCGACGCCGCGATCGAGGCGGCCGACGTCGCGCTCATGGCCGACGATCTCGAAAAGACCGGCGATGCCCTCCGGATCGGACGGAAGGCGCGCCTCGTGTCGCGCCAGAACCTGGCCTTCTCGCTGGCCATTCTGCCCGTCCTCATCCTGGGCGCCGCGGGCGGCCTGTTCACGATCGCCCTCGTGGTCACCGTCCACGAGGCGGCCGAGCTGCTGGCGGTCGCCAACGGCCTGCGGGCGGCGCGGGCCTGAGCACGCGCACCCATGGCGGGGCGGGAACGCCGAGCGGCAGGCCAACGTTTCCTACCGGTCCGCGCGGTCCGCCCGGGGGACGAATCGCCCACGCCATCGAGCGCCCGGCGGCCTGATCCTGGTGGGCGTCGGTCTGTGCTTCGTCTGGATCGCCCGAGCGAGGTCCTGCCCGGTCACAGGGGCCGGCACTGACGCCCCGCCGGCGTGATCGACGGCGAGGCGTCAGTCGGTTGGGTGAGCGCCTGCTCGACTACCGGTTGCCCGGGAAGACCAGGCTCAGGGTCTCCCGCCGGCTGGGATCCGGCCAGCGCTCGGTGACCATCTTCTGCTGGCTGAAGAAGCGCACGCCGTCCTCGCCGCGCATGGCGAGGTCGCCGCTGGCCGACTGCTTGGCCCCACCGAAGGAGAGATACCCGGCCGGGACCGGGATCGGCACGTTGACCCCGATCATCGGGACCTGGACCTCGAGCTTGAACCGCCGAGCGGCGCCGCCGTCGGTCGTGAAGATCGCGGTGCCGTTGGCGTACTTGTGGCCGTTGATGAGGCTGATCGCCTCCTCGTACGTGGCGACCCGGACGATGCCCAGGACCGGGCCGAAGATCTCCTCCTGGTAGATCTCCATCTCGGGGGTGACGTGGTCGAACAGCGTGACGCCAAGGAAGAACCCGTTCGGGTTCGTCGGGTGGACGAACGGCCGACCGTCGACGACCAGCTCAGCACCCTCGGCGACGCCCTTGTCGATCCAGCGAATGATCGACTCCCGGTGCTCGCGGCTGTAGATCGGGCCCATGTCGACCCCGGGCTCCATGCCCGGGCCGACCTTGAGCCTGGCGATCCGCTCGAGGATCAGCGGCCGCAGCCGCTCTGCCGCGTTGCCGACCGCGATCACGAGCGTTTGGGCCATGCACCGCTCACCGGCCGATCCGTAGCCTGACGCGACCGCCGCGTCGGCGGTCAGCTCCATGTCGGCGTCGGGCAGCACGAGCATCGCGTTCTTGGCACTCGTGAACGAGGCTACCCGCTTGCCGCGCTTGGTGCCCTCCTCGAACACGTGGCGCCCGACCGCGGTGCTGCCGACGAACTGGATCGCGGCGATATCGGGGTGCTCGACGATCGCGGCGACGGCCTCGCGGCCGCCGTACACGATGTTGAACGTCCCGTCCGGCCCGCCGGCCTTGGTCCACAGCTCCGCCTGGAGCTGGGTGGCACCCGGGGTGTGCGAGCTGGGCTTGAGGATGAACGTGTTGCCGCACATGAGCGCGATCGGATAGATCCACATCGGGACCATGGCCGGGAAGTTGAAGGGCGTGATCGCGGCGGTCACGCCGAGCGGTACGCGGAGCGTGAACGCATCGACGTTCGTGGCGACGTTCGGTGTGTTCAGGCCGGCCAGCTGGGTCGGCAGGCCGCAGGCGAACTCGATCGTCTCGAGGCCGCGGAGGACCGAGCCAAGCGCGTCGGGAAACGTCTTGCCGTGGTCGCGGGTGATCAGCTCGGCCATCTCGTTGCGGTGCTGCCAGACGAGCTCACGGAAGGCGAAGAAGATCTCGCTCCGAGCGATCAGGGGTGTGTCGCGCCAGCCGGGAAATGCGGCCTTCGCCGCGGCGACCGCGCGAGCGACCTCGTCCGCGCCGCCGCGGGGCACGCGAGCGACGACCTCGCCGGTGGCGGGGTTCCAGACCGGCCCGGTGTTCTCGGGCAGCACCTCGACCGGCCGGCCGTCGATCCAGTGGGACAGGATGGGTGGGGTCGCGCCCTCTGCTTCCGCCTCGGGGCGGCCGGTGACCGTGTCGACCATGACTCGGGCCTCCTCTCCTGGACGCATGTACTAGGTTAGCGTGCTTCCCGGGCGGCCTGCCAGAGCGTTCCGCGGTGGGCGGCGAGGGTGATCGACCGGGCGAACGCGATCCTGCGACCGCCGATCGTGACGGTCACCGTGAGGGCGGGTGACACCCTGAACGATGTCGTCGCCGCGCGGGGGCTGACGCTGGCGAATAGACCGCGGCGTCAACCGAGCTCACGCCTGTGACGGTGAGACGATCCCCGCCGGCTGGGGTCTGAGCGTGCCCTGGACGCCGCCACGCCATGCCCTGCCGATGTTCGACCGTGGGCGCCTTCGTCCGTACCAGCGGCTCCCGGCGCTGTTACTCCTGAACCGTCTCGGCAGCCGTGGACCCGACGCTTCGGCGCTCGCCACCGCCGTCCGAGAATGCTTCGTCCGAGAATGCTTTGGGTACGGATGCAGACGCGCGGACCGGACGAAGAGCCCGTCGCGACGGTGGGCCGTAGTTGCGGCAGGCCTCGATGGTCGGTGTGACCAAGTCGAGAAGCTCGGCGCTCGCCTCGAGGAGCCGTGAGACGGCCGGGTCGGCGAGTCGATAGCGGTTGAACCGACCCTCGGATGCGACGGTCACGAGTCCACACTCGAGCAGGCAGCGCAGATGGTTCGAAGCGTTCGAGGCGCTCAGGCCGAGCGTCCGGGCGAGCTCGCCCGCGCTTCGCGGCGCGGTACGGAGCTCGAGGAGGATCCCCAGCCGGGCCGGGTCAGCCAGCCCGCGAAAGAGCTTGGTCTCGACGGAGAGCGCGCCGGTCTCCCTCGGCAACGCGGCGGCGAGCGTTCGTTTCACGATCCTCTGAATCCTAGTCCTTGGCGACCGGTCCGGCAGCGAGTCGGGGGGCCGGTCGGGACGAGCCGGGTCCCGCCGGGATTCGAGGACCTGTCCGTATCGCTGCTCATGACCGACGGGCCAGGAGCGGTGGGTTGCGCTCGGTCCCCATGGATCGCGGGCATCGATCGCGGGCGGGCACATCACGGCCGCGGGGCGATGCCGGGCACGCCCGCGCGGCAACGGCGAGGCAGCGCCGCTCTGACTGCGCGAGCTCGGGTCCACCGCCGGTTCGCTGGCGCACGTCGCTGCTGCCGCAACAACATGAACCCGTGGTACACAGCACACCCCGGACCGACGAAGATGCGAGATGCTGCGCGCTCGGGCCAGGGGATGCCCTGGCCTCAGCGTCCTTTCGAGCATGGGTGGGCCAAGACGTGGATGTGACCGGACCAGACCTGGCACCTGGCCGCTGGCGGCTGCTCGTCCTGTTGGGCCTGGGCGAGCTGCTCGCGATGTCGCCATGGTTCAGCGCCTCGGCGGTCGCGCCCCTGCTCACGGAGCAGCTGTCCCTGACCGGCCTGGACCTGCCGATGCTGACGATCGCCGTGCAGCTCGGCTTCGTGGTCGGAGCATTGCTGCTCGCGGCCACCGGGGCCGCCGACGTCCTGCCCGCAGGCGGCCTGTTCCTGGCCGGTGCCCTGGCCGCCGCGGCTGCGAACCTCGGCTTCGCCTACTCTGCGGACAGCCTCGGCGAGGCTGCCGTCTTCCGCTTCGTGACGGGGTTCGCGCTCGCGGGCGTGTATCCCGTGGGCATGAAGATCGTCACCGGCTGGTTCCGGCAGGAGCGGGGCCTCGCGATCGGGATGCTCGTGGGCGCCCTGACGGTCGGCGCGTCGCTCCCCTACCTGTTCCGGGCCCTCGGCGCCCTGTCGGGTCTCGACTGGCGGGCGGTCGTCGCGAGCGCAAGCGCCGCCGGGGTGCTCGGTGGCCTGCTGGTCGGCGGCTGGGTGGGCCGTGGCCCGTTCGACGTCGCGGCCCCTCGTTTCAGTCTCGCGGTGGCGCGACACGCCTTCGCCGAGCCCTCGGTCCGGCTGGCCAACCTCGGCTACCTGGGCCACATGTGGGAGCTCTACGCGATGTGGACGTGGATCCCGCTCTTCTTCGCGGCCAGCTTCGCGGCGGCCGGCGTGACCGATGTGGCGGCGGCCAGTCTGGCCGCCTTCCTCGTCGTGGCCGCCGGGGGGATCGGCTGCGCCGGAGCGGGTCTCCTGGCCGACCGCGTCGGTCGGACGACGCTGACGATCGGGGCCATGGCGGTCAGTGGCTCGACCGCGGTGGTCATCGGGTTTCTGTTCGGGGCCCCACCGGCCCTCACCCTGATCGTCGGGTTGGTCTGGGGCGTCAGTGTCGTCGCCGACTCCGCTCAGTTCTCGGCGGCGGTGACGGAGCTCGGGCCGCCGGGCACGGCCGGATCAGCCCTCGCCCTTCAGACGGCCTCCGGGTTCCTGCTCACCGGGATCACGATCACCCTGGTCGGTCTGCTGAGCGCCCCGGATGCCCTCGGCTGGCGGGTCGTGTTCGCGCTGCTGGCCGCCGGGCCCCTGGTCGGGATCGCGGCCATGTGGAGGCTCCGCGGCCGACCCGAAGCCGTGCGCATGGCGAACGGCCGGCGCTGAGACTCGGTCAGGGCCGGACGCGATCTGGCTTGCATCGCCCGGCATGGAGCGGATCGATCGTCCGCGACGACCGCGCTGCCCCTGGCCGACGCTAACGCTCGGATTCGATCAGTTCCTTGATCCGGCGGAGACTGTTCTCGACCGGCATCGGGTCGAGCGGGTTCGGCGCCCCGGGGATATCGACACTGATCGTGAACCTGCTGCTGCTCTCGCCCTCGGGCTCGATCGACTGGCGGCCGCGCATCTCGACCGGGCCGTCGTGGATCAGGAACCCGATCGCGCGGGGCGGATCGAACTCGATGCACTCCATCGTGCCATCGATCGGGTACCCGGCGCGGGTGTGACGCCGCCGCACGACGGTTCCCACCCCGAGCGGCCCGGGCGTGATGAGTGGTGGCCGACGCCGAGCTTTGAGTCCACGATCGGGGCCCGAGGGAGCAGAGGCCATCCCGGTGGGTCTGGCGAGCGCCCTTCGCATCCAAGCCGGCCGCACCCTCGCGCTCGGCGAACGCCCGCACCTGGTCGGCCGGGCCGTAGCCGGGACCAGATGATCTCCTCGTCGGGATCGGCGAACGTGCGGATGCGCCAGGAACAGGCGCTCCGGTCGGTCTTGGGCGCTCTCGGGTGACCCACTTCATCACGCCGGTCCTCGATGCGCGACTTCGCTCGAAGCGTGCCCCGCCAACGAGTCGTGGTGCCGGGTGAGCTCATGGGCATCCAGACCCGAGTGGCCGCACGGGTTCACATGGATGACCGCGGTGTCGAGCCGGCGGACCTCGTGGAGCAGGCGGTGCCTGACCTCCTCTGACACTCGATGGCCCTCGCTGACGGTCATGTCGCAGTCGACGGTGATCGCCATCGAGGCCTCGAGGGTGTGCCCGAGCCAGCGGACACGAAGTCGGTCAACCGACTGGACCTCGGGCACCGACGTCGCGATCGTCTCGACCTGCTCGACCAGCTCGGGCTCGACCGCATCCATCAGCCGCCCGAGCATCTGGCCGGTCGCCTGCTTGAGCACGACCAGGATGACCGCGGTGATGAGCAACCCGACGAGCGGGTCGGCGAGCGGGTAGCCCGCGGCGACGCCGAGCGCACCGGCGACGACCGCAAGCGAGGTCAGCCCATCGGTCCGGGCGTGGTAGCCGTCGGCGACCAGGGCGGCCGATCCGATCGAGCGGCCGACCCCGATGCGGTAGAGCGCGACGAGCTCGTTGCCGGCGAAACCGATCAGTCCAGCGGCGATGACGATCGGGATGTTCGTGATCGGCTCAGGGTCGATCAAGCGGCTGATCGACTCGTAGGCGGCGAGGATCGCCGAGCCCGCGATCATCAGCAGGACGAACAGCCCCGCCAGGTCCTCCGCCCGCCGGTAGCCGAACGTGTAGCGCCGGGTCGCGGCGCGACTGCCGATCGCGAACGCGATCCAGAGCGGGATCGCGGTCAGGGCGTCGCTGACGTTGTGGATCGTGTCGGCCAGGAGCGCGACCGAGCCCGAGACGACGACGACCGCAAGCTGGGCGACCGCCGTGATCGCCAGCAGCACGAGCGAGACCTTGAGCGCGCGGATGCCGCGCCGGTCGTTCGTGAGCGCGTCGTCAATCGAGTCGCCCGGATCGTGACTGTGACCGATGAACAGCTCAGCCAGTCGTCGCAGCCGCCCCTCCGGGTGGTCGTGAGGATGGTCATGGCCGTGAGCGTGGCCGGCGCCGTGGTGATCGTCGTGGTCGTGCGACTCGCCCTGTTCATGAGCACCGGGCGAGTGCGGATGCTCGGTCATCTGGCCTCGTGCGCGTTGCGCCCGCCTTGTCAGCTTGGGGAAGCATTGTAGGTCCGTCGAGGTGGCCACTCGCCCCGCGGCCCCCGAACACGGGCTGACCATCACTGAACGGCTCGCGGAGCCGCTGGAGCCGCTCGACTGGTTCGCAGCGCATGACGCGACGGTCGTCTCGTCCCGCCGAACGCGTCACCGACCGCGAGGCCGGCGTGGTCGCGGCGGCTCTGGCGGCTGGGCCGGAGAAGGCGGCGGCCCACCGACTCGGCCTGTCGCACTCGGCAGTCCAGCACCACCTGGCGACTGCAAGGTCGAGGGTGGGCGCGACGACCACAGCTCGTGTGGATCCTCGTGCCGCGGCTGCCCAAGCCCGAGAGCACCGCCCCGGACGACCACTCGCCTCGACGGGACCTGAACACACCGGCCCCGGCCGAAGGGCGGTCGGATGCGCGGCCTCCCGGGTTGTGCCTATGATCCGCGCTGTGACCACTGCCTCGTTCATCTCCCTGCACCTGGCGCGGTTCAATCAGCTCCGTCCAGCCGGGCCGGCGGATCCCGGCGGGCGACCTGGGCTGCTGTTCTGCGAGGTGGGCGCCGACTGTCGCGCGGCGGGCACGGACCCGGCCTCGCGGGAGGCGTTTTCGTTCCTCGTCGTGGGGCTCCACGACAGCAAGGAGTCAGCGGACCGCCTGGTCGACGATGTCGCCACCGTCGCCCCGTGGTTCGCGGACGCGGCGGAGCGCTGGAGCGGCGTCCTCGCGCCGTTTCGAACGACGGGCGAATCCAACCTCATCCACCCCATGGCGCCAGCCCGCCTGTTCGATCCGCTCGTCTCCGCGCCCAGGCGCGGGACGCCGGTGGTCGTGTTCACCACCGCCGGCTGGAACCGGGCCGGCCTCGACATGGCACGGGTGCAGGATTTCGGGACCGGCGTAGCCGCGGTCAGGATCTCGATGACGGCTGTCCCGGGCCTCCGGTCGCAGCAGACGTTCTTCTTTCCCGGGATCATCGCCCTCGACCCGCCGACCCTGACCTTCTGGGACGACGAGGTGTCGCTCGTCTCGTGGGCGCATCGCCAGGCGACACACAAGCGCCAGATGGACCGCTACCGGGCGACCCGGAACGCCGACCGAGCCTCCTTCACACGCCTCACCCCGCTCAGCAGCATCGGGACGTGGTACGGCCGGGACCCGGTCGCCACGGCGGGGGCCGGCGGGCCGGCCGATCCGGGCTCGTAAGCGGCTGCCCGCCACCTGGCGCACTCGACGGTGAAGCGCCGCCTGGCGAATGTGCGGTCCAACGTTGGCGCGACGATGGCGGCGCAGCTCGGGTGGATCCTCACCCACGCTTACCGGAGCCCGAGGCTGGAGCCGAGGCGGATGACCAGGCGAGCAAGCGCGCCGACTCCCGTCTGCCATTGCCCGGCAGGTGACTGAACTGCCGCCGTTAGCGATCGGGCCCTAGCCACGGAATGGCCGGTGACTCTGGGTGAGGTCGAGACCCTGGTTGATCGCCGTCACTCGGGCGTGTGCACGCCGGAACATTGCCTGTCGAACGGCTCCGACGACAGGGCCCCGGCGACGGTGAGCGAGCCTCCCATGCTTCTGAGGCCCCCGTCGGGGCCGTGAAGCATCGGGGCCCGTGAAGCATCGGGGCCGTGAAGACCGCGCTCGTCCGCGGTGTACCCGGGCGGCAGATGCCGAAGCCAGGAGCCATCCGTGCCGTTCCCATGCGGCACGTGGGGTGGAGACAATTGATCGCGGAGCGGCTACTGAAGCCAGGCGCTGAAGCCCTGGTGCATCCCGGGGTTGTGGTCGCCGCTGAACATGCCTGCGCGAGCGCACTCGGAGACATGCGCGCCGAAATTGGCGCCCGTTCCGGCGGCCGCCACCGGCGACACGAGCAGCAGACTTGCGAGCACGGCGGACGCGGCGACGATGATGCGGAACACACGGACCATGGCTGCTCTCCCTTGGGGTACCCGGCGGGCTCTCCGCCGCAACTCCATCTGTATCGCTCCTCTTGCTGAGAGGAAGATGAGCGCAGGATGAGAGTGGTGGGGATGTCGCCAACGCTGAGCAGGCTCATCTCGCTCGCACTGGAGGCACTCCCGCGCTACGAGGCGGGCGCGACGGCCGGGCCGCTCGGCCTACTCGACGCGAGAGGGTGGCTGGTCGGGGCGAGAGGATTTGCCCCGCGACCACCGACCTTCCGATCACGATGCGCCTGGCCGAGCCTCCCGAGCCTTGCGAGTGGCTACGGAGCGCATGACGAGACCGACGTGCCGCCCAGCCCAGCGTGCCACCGAGCGTGAGGCGGTGGTCGTTGCCGCCGTCTTGACGGCCGGCTCCGAAAAGGCAGCCGCCCACCGCCTCGGCCTCTCGCACTCGACCGTGAAGCACCACCTGGCGAACGCCCGGCCCAAGGCAGGGGCCGACGACGACGGCGCAGCTCGTGTGGATACTGGCGGAGCGGCTGCCCGAAGCCGAGGGCACAGTCCGGACAAACGACGAGCGATTTGCTCGGTGAGGTCGCGGGGCGAGCTCGGCGGCAACGGCGGCCCAGGAGTTCCGCGATCGGCGACGAGTTCTGCGGCGTCCGGCGGTCGGGTCATTGAACCAGTCGCCAGGGAGGATTTCTGATGCGCAGCGTGACCTACTCGATGGGCGTCTCGCTCGATGGCTACACCGTCGGGCCGGATGGCCACTTCGACTGGAC
>JAKAHU010000152.1 GCA_021825385.1 Chloroflexota bacterium
CCGGCCCGGTCTTCGCCTCGGGCCCGATCCCGGTCGGCGGCTCGATCACGCTCTACGGCCGCGGCTATGGCCACGGGGTCGGAATGTCGCAGTGGGGTGCCCGGGGTCGGGCGCTGGCCGGGCAGGATGCGACGACGATCCTGGCCCATTACTACCAGGGGGCGGTGCCCGGCGTGGTCGATCCGGCCACCCCGATCCGGGTCCTCCTCGTCTCGAACTTCGCCCCGACGCCCGACCGGCCGGCCCGGATCGTGGGCCTGAACGGGCCCTGGACGATCGACGGCGTCGACGCTGCCTTCCCCGCCGGCGATGGTCTGACCATCGCCCGGGGCCCAACCGGCTGGCAGGCGAGCGTCCTCGCCCCGGACGGGACGCCCCTCTGGTCCGCCCAGGCCGCGGGCGCGCTCGTCGTTCGCCCGGCGGCCCCGGACACCCTCCTCCAGATCCCCTTCAAGGTGAGCGCCTCGAACGTCTACCGGGGCGCGGTGCGACTGATCCTGACCAGCCGCGTGACCGTGGTCAACGAGCTTGGCCTCGACCAGTACCTGCTCGGCGTCGTCCCGGCCGAGATGTCGTATCGCTGGCCGGCCGAGGCGCTCAAGGCCCAGGCGGTGGCCGCCCGAACGTACGCCCTGCGCCGCCTCCGCCCGTCGACCGCGCCGTGGGACGTCTACGACGACACTCGCTCGCAGGTCTATCGCGGCGTGCTGGTCGAACGACCATCGGTCAGCCAGGCGATCCTCGACACGAGCGGCCAGGTCCTGCTCGCCGGCTCGGGCGTGGCGAACACGCCGTTCCATTCGGCCGACGGCGGGGCGACCGAAAGCAACGAATTCGTCTGGACCCGGGCCGATGGGACGGTGATCGGCAAGCCCGTCCCGGAGCTGCGCGGCTCGAGCGACCGGGCGCCCGACGGCACGCCCTACGACGCCGCCTCCCCGTCGGCCAGCTGGCGCACGGCAACCTACTCGATCGAGGCCTTCTCGGCAATCATGGCCGCGAACCCGCGGACCGCGGTCGGGCTGGTGACCGCGATCGCCTTCACCCGCCCGGGCGTCTCGGGCCGGGCCACGGCCGTGACCCTGTACGGCACTGCCGGAGTGAAGACGGTCTCCGGGACGGTCTTCCAGGCCGTCTTCAACGCCAACCGCCCATCCGGCCATCCCGCCCTGCGGAGCACCCTGATCGATCTGGCACCGATCCCCTGATCCCGGCCCAGACCGGGGCACCAGACCCGGGGCACCAGACCGAGCCCAGATCAGCGGGAGGCGTGCCTGAGCGTACACTGGACTCGTTCCATCCCTTGACCAGCTCCACCTCATGTGCGAGACTGGTCCGGTGATCACCTCCCGAGCCGCCCGCGGCGGCGGATCGTACCCGACGGCCGAGGCGCGCCTCCGCGCCGCCGGGCTGCGGGTCACGGCTCTGCGCCTGGCGATCCTGGCCGCGCTCGAGGCGACGCACAGCCATCCGGACGTCACCTGGCTCGTCGAGGAGGCACGGCGCCGGCTCGGCACCGTCTCGACCCAGGCCGTCTACGACGCGCTCGCCGACCTGACGGCCGCCGGCCTCGTCCGGCGGATCGAGCCGGCCGGCAGCCCGGCCCGCTTCGAAGCACGGTCCGGGGACAACCACCACCACGTCGTCTGTCGACAGTGCGGCACCGCCGCCGACGTCGACTGCGTCGTGGGCGCAGCCCCCTGCCTGGAGCCGTCCACCAGCGCGGGATTCGTGATCGACGAGGCGGAGATCACCTTCTGGGGCCTCTGCCCGACCTGTCAGCGCGCCACCTGAGCAGCGAACGGAGGATCGAACGATGACCGACCGACGACCACCGATCACGACCACCGATGCCGGCATTCCGGCACCGAGCGACGAGTTCTCGCTCTCGGTCGGCCCAAATGGCCCGCTCCTGCTCCAGGATCATTACCTGATCCAGAAGATGGCCCAATTCAACCGCGAGCGCGTCCCCGAGCGGGTCGTCCACGCCAAGGGCGGTGGGGCCCATGGCTTCTTCGAGGTGACCGAGGACGTCACGCCCTGGACGAAGGCGCACTTCCTCGGCCGGCGCGGGCGGCGGACGCCCGTCTTCGTCCGCTTCTCGACCGTCGCCGGCGAGCTCGGCTCGGCCGACACCGTGCGCGACCCGCGCGGCTTCGCCATCAAGTTCTACACCGAGGAGGGCAACTACGACCTCGTCGGCAACAACACCCCGGTCTTCTTCGTCCGCGACCCGAGCAAGTTCCAGGACTTCATTCACTCTCAGAAGCGGATGCCCGACACGAACCGGCGCTCGAACAACGCCCAGTGGGACTTCTGGACGCTCTCGCCCGAGTCGGCCCACCAGGTGACGATTCTGATGTCCGACCGCGGCACACCGCGGACGTGGCGGAACATGAACGGCTACGGGAGCCACACGTTCATGTGGATCAACGGAGCCGGCGAGAAGTTCTGGGTCAAGTACCACTTCAAGACCGAGCAGGGAATCGCCAACTTCACCGACGCCGAGGCGCGGGCGATGACCGCCGAGGACCCCGATTTCCACCTCCGCGACCTGTGGCAGGCGATCGAGCGCGGTGACCACCCCTCGTGGCGGCTGGAGATGCAGATCATGCCCTTCGAGGCGGCGGCCGACTACCGGTTCAACCCCTTCGACCTGACCAAGGTCTGGCCCCACGGCGACTACCCGCCGATCACGATCGGCCGGCTGGTCCTGGACCGCAATCCCGAGAACTACTTCGCCGAGGTCGAACAGGCCGCCTTCGAGCCGGCCAACATGGTTCCGGGGATCGGCCCGAGCCCGGACAAGATGCTCCTCGGTCGACTCTTCAGCTACCCGGACACCCACCGCTACCGGATCGGAACCAACTACCAGCAGCTGCCGATCAACGCCCCGCAGGCCGCCGTCCACAGCTACAACAAGGACGGCGCGATGCGTTATCGCCACAACGGCAATCAGCCCGTCTACGCCCCGAACAGTTTCGGCGGCCCGCAGGCCGACCCCGAGCGGTATGGTGAGCCGGCCGGCTGGGAAGTCGCCGGCGAGATCGTCCGGAGCGCCTACCGACCACATCGCGACGACGATGACTTCATCCAGCCCGGGATGCTCTGGCGGGGGGCGCTGAGCGAGTCTGAGCGCGACCACCTGGTGTCCAACGTCGTCGCCCACCTGCGCGATGGGGTCGAGTCCCCGATCCTCGAGCGGGCGATCGAGTACTGGCGCCAGGTCGACCCGACCCTCGGTGAGCGGGTGGCGGCTGGCCTCGGCGCACGGGTGGCGACCGGCCTCGGCCGGGGCTGAGCGGACCATCGGGCACCCGACCGCCTCGGCCCTCCTGGCCCGGGACGGTCGGGTCGCCTACCCGCCCAGCAGACCGCGGGCGATGTTCAGTCCGAAGGCGAGGATGATCAGGTTGCCGAGCAGGCTCGCGCCGAGCTGGAGTCCGGCCGGCAGCCGGTGGTGGAACACCGACCCGCCGAGCGCGAGGAGACTCTGCCAGGAGAGCGAGGCGAGGAACGCCCCGGTCACGAAGGCCAGCTTCTCGGCCGGACCACGGCCGGTCGCCGGAAGGCCGAGGACGAGCGCGCTGAAGTAGACGACGGTCATCGGATTGACGATCGTCAGACCGAGGATCGTCAGGAATGTCCGGCGCGGCGAGGGAGGCAGCTCGCGCGGCGAGCGCTCGCCGCGGTGCGTGCGCGCGACCAGGACGAGACCATGACCGGCGATCGCCACGAGCACGACGGCCGAGACGATCCGCACCTCGAGCGCGAGCGGTGCGATCAGCCCGGCCACGACCGTCCCGGCCAGCGCGGCGACGAGCGCGTACAGCCCGTCCGCCGCGGCCGCTCCGGCTCCGGCCGCCAGGCCGGCTGCCAGACCCCGACGGAGGGCGATCTCGATGATCAGGACCGCGATCGCCCCGACCGGGATCGCGATCCCGTAGCCGGCCAGGACCCCGGCCAGGAACGACGAGACGATCGGTGGCACCGGTCCCGGATCCTCCGCGCCCGCCGCTGGTGACCGCGTCGCCGGTGTTAGTCGCGGAGGGCCGCGGGCCGGCCGAGGAAGTCGATCCAGAGTTCTGGCCGCTCGAGCCGGAGCGCGAGGCGGCGGGCGAAGACCGGGCCGCCGAGGACGAGTGTCGGACCAGCGTCTCGCAGAAGCTCGATCAGTCGTCGATCGGCGACCACGGGCACGCCCTCGAGCGGGGCGAGAGCGACCGAGCCGGGCGCGGGCGCACGATCGACCCAGGCCACGGTCAGGTCGCCGACCGCGACGCTGCTACAGCAGCGGCTGGTGTAGAAGCCGATTGCCAGGGTTCGGCCCCGGGAGAGCGCACCGAGCCGAGCGCGCAGCTGGTGGTCGAGCCCGATCGTCACGATCGAGCGCGGGATCGGCTCCCCCGGCCAGGCGGCGGGAGCGGACGAGGTCGAGCTGACCATGGCCAGAGCGTACACCGGATCTTCCGTGGCGCCCCTGCGGCGGCGCATCGGCCTACTCGGGCAGGGGCAGGAACGCCGCCAGGAGCGTCACCAGGGCCCGGCGGTAGGCCTCGCCCTCGAAGTCCAGGAGCGGGTGCGGGTCGAGGAGATGCTCATCGACCCGGCCGTCGCGGCGGAGGTAGACCGCCGGGTAGACGGCACCCGTCCCGTCGGACTCGAGGGCGACCGCGACCGCATCGGGCCCGCCCCCATCGAGGAAGTGGGCGAGCGGTTCGATCCCCTCATCGAGCAGCCCGGCCGCCGCGTCGGCGGTCACGACCCGGGCCAGGTAGGAGCGTTGGTGCCAGAGCTCGGGGCCGCGGGTCAGCTCGTCGAGGAGGAACGGAACGAGGTCCGCCGGCCGGAGCTCCGGGCGAGGCGGGTCGATCCCAAAATGGACCCGGGCGATCCGGCGGGCAAGGACGCGGGCGTTGTAGCGCGCCCCCTGGACGGCGCCCGAGTTGGACGGGATGCCGTGCTTCTTCAGGCCGGCCGAACCCTGGCCGATCGTCCCGGCGAAGTAGACCCCCGGCACCGTCGCGCTCTCCCAGAAGGCGGACTGAGCCGGTAGCCGGCTCTGGCCGAACGTCGCCACGCCGAGCTCGGGCAGGTCGAGCAGCGGGGCCACGAAGCCGGTCGCGGCGATCACGTCGTCGACCTCGAACGTCCGCCCCGACCCGCCGTCCGAGGGCCGGGTCCGAACCCGGTACAGGTCACCGGCGCGCTCGACCGACTCGATCGAGGCATCGAGGACGGCCACGCCTCCGCCGAGCGCGTGGTCCTCGTAGGGCTGGACGTAGCGGGCTCGGATCCCGACCAGGGAGTGGGTGTTCACCGACAGTCGGGCCGGGCTCGGTGAGGCGACGATGATCTGGCGCGCCCAGGGCAGCATCCCGGTCGCCAATTCGAAGCCCGAGTTCTGCTTGCCGATGATGAACACCCGCCGGTCGGCGTACGTCTCGACCGGCCGGGTATCGGCGTAGTGCGGCACGAGCTCGATCCCCGGCGTCGCCGGACGCCATGGCTCGGCGACCCCGACGGCGAAGATCACCACCCGGCAGCGGTACGTCCCGTCGGTCGTCTCGAGCACGAACCGGTCCGGCTCGCCCTTCGGGCCGGCCGCCCGGCCGGTCCCCGTCCAACGACAACCGTAGCGCGCCTGGATGCCCGTCCGCTCGGCAAACGCGACCAGGCCGGCCTCCATCTCGGGGCGCGACGGGAAGTAGGAGCTGCCGTCCATGAACTCGGGCACGATCGCGCGGTGCTCGTCCTCGTCGGCGATCAGGCTGTTCCAGTCGTAGCGCTCGTAGGCCCGGGTGCGGCGGACCGCGGGTGCGTACGGCTTCGTCCACGACAGGAGCCGCTGGAAGAACGGCCAGCGGCGGAACATCCCACCCGGCCCCGGGTCGGCCGAGATCAGGGCGTGCTCGACCCCGAGCCGGCGGAGCGAGTAGCTGGCCTGCAATCCGCCCGGGCCGGTGCCCACGACGACGACCGGGTACTCGCCGGGCGGGAAGGGCCGGCTCGTCGGCTCGGTCATCGCCGGTCAGCTCCGCCAGCGGTTTGCGTCGCGCAACCGGCGAGCCTGGGCCTGGAGCATTCGGAACATCACCCGCGGGTGGTCGACCAGGAAGGCCTCGACCTGCGGTCCGGCGAGCACGAGGCAGCGGGTCGGGTGGAGGGCCACGACGTCGGCCACGGGTGGGCCGCCGAGCAGGATCGACACCTCCCCGAAGAAGTCACCCCGGCCCAGGGTCGCCCGCCGCTCCCCGTCGACGACGACGGCGCATTCGCCCTCGAGGATGACATAGAAACCGGAGCCGCTCAGTCCCTGGCGGAGGATCCGCTCGCCCTCCGGGAACCAGGCCTCTTCGAGCCGGTGCGCGACCGCCTGGAGCTGCGGGGCGCTCAGGTCCCCAAAGAGCGTGAATCCAGCGAGCGTGTCGGCGATCTCGCCGCGACTGGCCATGGGACGCCTCAGTTCCTTCGCGGCGCCGCCCGCCGGCCATCGATCCCGTGGCCCGGTCGGAGGGTGGAGCGCATGCCCGATCGTTGTCCTGCCCTGTATACACTGGAAGACGGGCCGCCGACAATAGCCAGGTTCATCGCTTCGACCGGTTCGGCGGGGCGAGCCGCTGACCCGCTCAGCCGATCCCGACGACGCACCCACGGAGGCAACGGCACGATGGCCCTCAGCCACGACCAGAAGGTCGAGCTCCTGCAGACGGTGGACCTGTTCACCGGACTCGCCCCCGACACCCTCGGTCGGGTTGCCGAGGTGGCCCACGAGGTGAGCTACCCGGCCGGACGCTGGATCGTCCGCCAGGGCGAGGTCGGCACCGGCTTCTTCCTGCTCCTGGCCGGCCGGACCCGGGTCGTCCGCGACGACGAGCAGCTGGCCGAGCTCGGACCGGGCGACTTCTTCGGCGAGCTGTCACTCCTCGATCAGCAGCCGCGGGTCGCGAGCGTGGTCACGACCGAGGCCACCGAGTGCCTGGCGATCGCCTCCTGGGACTTCGATGCCCTGCTCGAATCCCAGCCCGCGCTCACCCTCGCTCTCCTGCGCGGCGTCGCCCGCCGCCTGCGCTCGGCTGACGTCCACCACCAGCCTTGATCGACTGGTGAGGAACGGCCCCGAACCGGCTCTGGATCGTCCCCAAGCCCCGGCCAGTCAGCCGGCGCTGGCGGTAGCCTGACGCCCGGCGTGGAGCGAGTCCGCCGCTACCTCGGGACGTTCACCGGCTTCGAGCCGGAGGCGCGGCTCTTCCTGGTCACCGCCCTCCTGGCCGGCGGGGCGATCAGCATCTACTGGATCGACTTCAACCTCTACCTGGCCGCGCTCGGCATGTCCCCGGCGACGATCGGGCTGGTGGCCACGGTCGGCTCGCTCTCGTCGGCCCTGATCGCCTTTCCGGCCAGCTGGCTCTCCGACCGGATCGGCCGGCGCTTGGTCCTGATCACCGGCCTCGCGTTCATGACCCTCGCCTTCGGGGGCTTCGTCCTCGTCTCGTCGCCGCTCGGAATCGCCGCCCTCGTGGCGATCTTTGCCGGCGGCCAGCAGATCTTCTTCGTCGTCCAGACCCCGTTCCTCGCCGAGCGCAGCCGGCGCGAGCACCGGAGCGAGCTGTTCGCGCTCGTGTTCGCGATCGAGAACGTGACGAACGTGGTGGCCGCGATCGTGGGGGGCCTGATCGCCCAGGCGATCGCGAGCGCGGGCGGCTTTGCCCCGGGCGGCCCCGAGCCGTTCCGGGCGCTCCTGCTCCTGATGATGGCGGTGATGGCGGTCGCGCTGATCAGCCTGTTCCGGCTGCGCGACGACCGCCCCGGGGCGATCCGGCCCGACGCCGGGCGACCGGTCCCGCGCGACCGGGTTACGGGCACGGCCGCGAGCGCGGCGGTGGGGCGCGGGACGACGGTCCTGGCGGGACACCGGCCGGGACTACCCCGGCCCGCGGACAGGGACCGGCGGACCTTCATCCGGCTCCTCGTGCCGGGCTTCCTGATCTCGCTCGGGGCCGGTCAGGTGATCCCGTTCCTGAACCTGTTCATCGAGCGCAAGTTCGGGCTCGACATCGCCTCGCTGAACGCGGTCTTCGCGGTCACCTCGCTCGGGACCGTGCTCGCGATCCTGCTCCAGCCAGCGCTGGCCCGGCGGCTGGGCAAGGTCGCCTCGGTCGTCCTGGTCCAGGGCGCCAGCATCCCGTTCCTGCTCGTGCTCGGCTTCTCGCCGATCCTCTGGACGGTGATCGCGGCCATGGCGGTCCGGAACTCGCTCATGAACGCCGGCAATCCGGTGGCCAATGCGTTCGCCATGGAACAGGTCCGGCCGGAGCAGCGAGCGACCCTCTCCGCGGCCCAGAACGTCCTCTGGTCGCTGGGCTGGGTGATCGCCGGACCGTGGTACTCGGTTCTTCAGGCGACGCTCGGTTTCGAAACCGGCTACGCCCTGAACTTCGCCACGATCATCGTCCTGTACACGCTCGGCACGGCCCTCTTCTGGGTCTGGTTCCGCGACGCCGAGCGACCGGGCGCAGGCACCGAGCGATCGGGCGCAGGCACCGAGCGATCGGCGGCCGGCGGGGCGTGACGGCTGCCGGATCGCTCACCCGCCCGCCATGGGCGGGAAGACCTGGACGCGATCGCCGTCCCGAAGACGCGTGTCGCGGCTGACCGCCGAGCCGTTGACGACGAACACGCACTGCATGTCCGGGAGCTCGAGGGCCGCGAGG
>JAKAHU010000153.1 GCA_021825385.1 Chloroflexota bacterium
GCGGGACCGGCGCGACGGCCGGGCCGGCCGCCGACACCGGGCCGGCTTCGAACGCCGGGGCGATCGCGGACGACCGGCGCTGGGCGTTCGAACCGGAGCTCGAGCCGGGCGCCGAGGTCGCCCCGGGCGACGTCCTGGGCACGGTCGCCGAGGGGCCGTTGCGGCACCGGATCCTCGTCCCGCCCGACGTTGGTCCCGGCCGCCTCGTGACCCTCGAGCGGGGCACGTACCGGCTCGACGAGCCGATCGGCCGGCTCGCCACACCCGGTGGCGAGGTCCCGCTCCGGCTCGCCCACGACTGGCCGATTCGCCGGCCGCGGCCGGTCCGGCGCCGGCTCGGCGTGGAACGGCCGTTGATCACCGGCCAGCGGGTCTTCGACATCCTCTTCCCGATCGCCCAGGGTGGGACGGCGATCATCCCGGGCGGGTTCGGGACCGGCAAGACGGTCGTCGAGCAGTCCCTCGCCCGCTGGTCCGACGCCGAGGTCGTGGTCTACATCGGCTGTGGCGAGCGAGGCAACGAGATGGCCGAGCTGTTGGCCAGCTTCCCCGAGCTCGTCGACCCGCGGACCGGCCAACCGCTCCTGGCCCGGACGGTCCTGATCGCGAACACCTCGAACATGCCCGTCGCGGCCCGTGAGGCGTCGGTCCAGTTGGGGGTGACGATCGCCGAATACTTCCGCGACCAGGGCCTCGCGGTGGCGCTCCTGGCGGACTCCACGAGCCGCTGGGCGGAGGCGCTCCGGGAGATCAGCGGCCGGCTCGAGGAGCTGCCGGGCGAGGAGGGCTTCCCGGCCTATCTCGGCAGCCGTCTGGCCGCCTTCTACGAGCGCGCCGGCCCGGTCGAGGCACTCGGCTCACCACTGCGGCGCGGCTCGATCACCCTGGTCGGGGCGGTCTCTCCGCCCGGTGGCGACTTCAGCGAGCCGGTCACCCAGGCCAGCCTCCGTCTGGCGGGCACGTTCTGGGCGCTCGACGCCGAGCTTGCCCACGCCCGGCACTTCCCGGCCGTCGGCTGGAGCCAGTCGTACTCGCTCTATGTCGAGCCGCTCGAGCCCTGGTATCAGGCCAACGTTGCCGAGGCCTGGCCGGCGCGCCGAGCCGAGGCGATCGAGCTGCTCGGGCGCGAGAAGCAGCTGCTCGAGATCGTCCAGCTCGTGGGCGCCGACGCCCTGCCCGACGAGGACCGGGTCGTCCTCGAAGTCGCCCGCCTGCTGCGCGAGACGTTCCTCCAGCAGCATGCCTTCGACCCGGTCGATGCGGCCCGCCCACCCGAGGTCCAGTTCGCCCTGCTCCAGGCCGTCCTCGCCGCCCGGACCGGGCTCGGTCGGGCACTCGAGGGCGGGCTGAGCCTGGCCCAGGCGCTCGAGGCACCGGCGCTGGGGGAGCTGCGGCGGGCGAAGCAGTGGTCGGGCGACGACGTCGTGGCCCGGCTCGAGGCCCTCGCCGTCCGGCTGACCGACCTGGCCGCGGAGCTGACCCGATGAGCCTCTCGATCCGCCGCCTGCGAGGCGTGGAGCGATTGAGCGGACCGCTCCTCGTCGTCCGGCGCGTACCCGGGATGGCCCTCGGCGAGGAGGTCGGCGTGGTCGGCCCCGACGCGCACCACCGCCATGGCCAGGTCGTCGAGCTGGAGGCCGACCTTGCCGTCGTCCAGGTGTACGAGGGGACGAGTGGCCTCGGCCTCGACTCGACCACCGTCGAACTGACCGGCGAGCCGTTCCGGCTGGGCGTCTCGACCCGGATGCTGGGGCGGGTGATGGACGGTCGCGGTCGCCCGATCGACGACGGACCGCCGATCACACCCGTCCGCCTGGGCGATGTGAACGGCGGCGCGATCAACCCCGCCGCGCGCGATCACCCCTCCGACCTGATCGAGACCGGGATCAGCGCCATCGACCTCCTGGCAAGCCTCATCCGGGGCCAGAAGCTGCCGATCTTCACCGGCGCCGGCCTGCCCGCCAACGAGCTTGCCGCCCGGATCGCGACCGGTGCCCGAATCCTCGGCCAGGAGCGGTTCGTGACCGTCTTCGCCGCGATCGGGATCACCCGCCGCGAGGCGGACTTCTTCCGCCAGGCGTTCGTCAGTTCCGGAACGCTGGACCGGCTCGCCTTCTTCCTCAACCTGGCCGATGATCCGACGATCGAACGCCTGCTCACCCCCCGCTGTGCGCTCACCCTGGGCGAGCATCTGGCCTTCGATCTCGGGCTGAACGTCCTCGTCGTCCTGACCGACGTCCTGGCCTACGGCGAGGCGCTCCGCGAACTCGGCACGGCCCGCCAGGAGATCGCCGGCCGGCGAGGCTACCCCGGTTACCTGTACACCGACCTGGCGACCCTGTTCGAGCGGGCCGGGCGGGTCCATGGCCGGCCGGGTTCGCTCACCATCCTGCCGATCGTGACGATGCCCGACGACGACGTCACCCATCCGATCCCTGACCTGACCGGCTACATCACCGAGGGCCAGATCGTCCTCTCGCGCGAGCTCCACGGCCGCGGCGTGGTGCCTCCGATCGATGTCCTGCCCTGTCTGTCAAGGGTGATGAATGCCGGGATCGGGGTCGGGAGGACACGGGCCGAGCACCGCGCCGTGGCCGACCAGCTGTACGCGCTCTACGCCCGCGGGCGTGAGCTGCGCCGGCTGGTGACCGTGATCGGCGAGGCGGCCCTCTCGCCGGCCGAACGGCGTATCCTCGCCTTCGCCGACCGGTTCGAGGCCGAGCTGGTGGGTCAGGGACAGGCCCGACGCTCGCTCGACGAGAGCTTCGAGGTCGCCTGGCGGTTGTTGGCCAGCCTGCCACGCGAGGAGTTGAGCCGGATTCCGGACGAGGTCCTCGAGGCGAACCTCGGCTCCGGCCAGACACCGGATGCGATCGCCGCCCCGCCGGCGCCGGAGGCGCAGCGATGAGCCGCCCCTCGACCCGGATGGCGCTCCTCGCCGGGCGCTCCCAGCTCGCCCTGGCCCGGCTCGGTCAGGAGCTCCTCGAGCAGAAGCGCGACGCCCTCCTGCGCGAGTTCTACCGTGAGGTGCGGACCGTCTTCGCTGCCCACGAGGAGCTCGAGGCGGCCGCCGGAGCCGCCCGGCTGGCGCTCGACGCGGCCCGGGTCTGGCTTGGTCCCGAGCAGGTCGCGGCCGCCGCCTCGGCCGCCGCCGGCGAGATCGCGGTCGAGGTCGAATCGGTTTCGATCATGGGCGTCGCCGTCCCGGCCGTCGTGCCCCGGGAGCTCGTCCGAGCGGTGGCCGCCCGCGACCGTGCCCCCGAGGTGTCGGGGCCGGCGCTCGAGCTCGTCGCCCAGCGCTTCGAGGAGGAGCTGACGATCGCGATCCGCCTGGCCACGATCGAGGCCCGGGTCCGGCGCCTGGCGCGCGAGATCAGGCGCACGAGCAGCCGGGTGAACGCGCTCCGGACTCGGGTCATCCCGCAGCTCGAGGCCGAAACTCGGACGATCGAGCTCGTGCTCGAGCAGCGCGAGCGCGAGGATCGCTTCCGGCTCAAGCGGGTCAAGCAGGCCCGCGCCCGGGCGGGCCCGGGAGGACGACCGGAATGGGCCGTTCGGCACTGGCGCAGGGTGACCGAGCCGTGAATACTGCACCTTGGCCCGGAGAGGCCGAGTAGCGAAACCGCACCGCGATGACATCAAGGAGCGGGCCGTCCGAGATCACATCAAAGGGCGAATCAGCGAGGGTTTCTCCGGGTCGTTTGCTGTCCCGAGGCGGCCGTCCAGGCCGGGCCGTTGGGACGGCGCCAAGGGTGGATCATCCGAAGCGGAGGAACGATCGAGGACAGGAGGGCCAGATGGGCGAGCAGGCCGTGACGGGCCGTGCGGTTCGTCGCCAGGAGATTCAGGTGGCTGTCGGGACGCACTCGCTGGCCGGAATGCTCTCGATTCCCGAGGCGGCCCGCGGGATCGTCATCTTCGCCCACGGCAGCGGCAGCAGCCGACTCAGCCCGCGCAACCAGGCCGTCGCCCGGCGACTCGAGGCGGACCGGCTGGCAACGCTGCTCATGGACCTGCTCGACCCGGCCGAGGAGGGTGACCGGCGTCGCGTGTTCGATGTCGAGCTGCTCGCCACGCGGCTGCTCGCCGCGACCGACTGGGTCGCCGCGGAACCTGCGACCCGGCTGCTGCCGGTCGGCTACTTCGGGGCGAGCACCGGGGCCGCGGCGGCACTGATCGCCGCCGCCCGTCGCGGTGAGCGGATCCGGGCCGTCGTCTCGCGCGGCGGCCGGCCCGATCTGGCCGGGCCGTGGCTGCCGGCGGTCGTCTCGCCGACGCTGCTGATCGTGGGCGGGGCCGATCACCAGGTGATCGAGTTGAACGAGGCCGCCCTGGCCGAGCTGCGCTGCGTGAAGCAGCTGGTCATCGTGCCCGGGGCGGGCCATCTGTTCGAGGAGCCGGGGGCGCTCGACCGGGTCGCCGAGCTGGCCGCCAACTGGTTCAACGGCCACCTTCCGGCCGCGGCCCGGGCCTGAGCCGGGCCACCGCGGCAGCGGGGAGGTGGATCAATGGCCACGATCCGCCCGACGACGACCGTCGACCCGATCTCACGTCGCCCCGAGGAGGCGTACACGAGCCTGCCGGTCGACGCCGTCGAGGTTCCACCCACGGGCACCCCACCGCCCGAGGTGAGGCCGGCGGATCCGGTCGAACCGGTGCTCGCGGGCGCCGCGCGACCTCGGCCCGGCGACGGCACCGAGCCGGGGGTCGTGCCGGCGATCCTGGCCGAGTCCCTGCCCGACCGGAGCGTGCGCTGCCATGCCTGCGCCCACCGCTGCCTGATCCGGCCCGGCCGGCGGGGGATCTGCCAGGTCCGCCAGAACCGCGACGGGACGCTCGTCTCGCTCGTCTACGGCCGGGCGGTCGCGGCGACCCTCGAGCCGATCGAGAAGAAGCCGCTCTATCATGCCTGGCCGGGAACCGGCGCCTACTCGATCTCGACCGTCGGCTGCAACTTCCACTGCCGGTTCTGCCAGAACTGGGAGATCAGCCAGGCGCCGCGGGAGGGGCTGGCGCCCCCGACCATCGACCTGCCACCGGCCGAGGTCGTCGCCCGGGCCCGGGCGGCCGGGGCGCGGAGCATCGCGTACACGTACGTCGAGCCGACGATCTTCATCGAGTACGCGCTCGACACGGCCCGTCTGGCCCGGGCCGCCGGACTGGGCAATGTGTTCGTCACGAACGGCTACCAGACCCCCGAGGCGCTCGAGCTGCTCGCGCCCGTGCTCGACGCGGCAAATGTCGACCTCAAAGGTTTCTCCGACCGATTCTATCGGCGGGTCTGCGGAGCTCGTCTCCAACCGGTCCTCGACGCGCTCGTGCTCATGCGCCGGCTGGGGATCTGGGTCGAGGTGACGACCCTCGTCGTCCCGGGCTGGAACGACGATCCGGGCGAGCTGGCCGCGCTCGCCGAGTGGATCGTGTCCGAGCTCGGGCCGGAGACGCCCTGGCACGTCAGCCGCTTCTTCCCCGCCTACCAGATGCTCGACGTTCCGCCCACGCCGGTGCGGACTCTGGTCGAGACGACCGAGATCGGCCGCCGGGCGGGGCTCAAGCACGTCTACCCGGGTAACGCCCCGGAGCTTGGCGGCGGCACAACCCGGTGCGCCTCGTGCGGTCAGGTCCTGATCCGGCGCCGGGGCTACCGGATCGTCGAGAACGATCTCGTCGGTGGCTGCTGCCCGCGCTGCGGGGCCAGACTGGCCGGGATCGGTCTCGCGGAGGTGCAGCAGAGAGGTGTGGCATGAGCAGTCCATGGGGACCTGGAGGCCGCGCCCGGGGTGGACTCGAGCCCGGCGGACCGAGCGACACGCCCGAACCGGCCGAGCGGCGGCCGCCCCGACCCGAAGCCCATGCTGGCACGTTCTACCCGGCCGCCCCGGACCAGCTCTCGAGCGAGGTCAGGATGCTCATCGATCAGGCCGAGCTGGCCGAGGTGCGGGCGGCGCCATCACCCGGACGGCCGATCGGCCTGCTGGTGCCCCACGCCGCCCTCCACTTCTCGGGTCGGGTGGCGGTCCAGGGCTGGCGCCAGCTCCGTGAGCTCGACCCGGCGACGGTCGTGATCGCCGGCACGAACCACTTCGCGGCGTGGTTCACCGGGGTGGGGGTCTGGGCCGGCGGAGCGTGGCAGACGCCGCTCGGTCCACGCCCGGTCGACGACGAGCTGACGGCCGCCATCGAGGGGCTTGGGCGGCCGTTCGTGCCGGCGATCGACCCCCACCTCGACGAGCACTCGATCGAGGTTCAGTTGCCCCTCCTGGCCGTGCTCGCGCCGCGCTCGCGGATCGTCCCGCTCCTCGTCAGCCTGCCCGACCCGGCCGCCTGCCGCGAGGCCGGCCGCCGGCTCGGCCTGCTCCTGCGCGACCGGTTGGCGGTTGGCGAACGGGTCGTCCTGGTGGCCAGCTCGGACCTCGCCCACTACCCGACCGAGAGTCGGGCCCACGAGGTCGACCACCAGGTGCTCGAGCCGATCCTGGCCCTCGATCCCTGGCGGCTGGCCCACCGCGAGCTCGAGCTGCGCCGATCGGGGATCCGCGGCCTGGCCTGCGGCCTGTGCGGCTTCGAACCGGTCCTGTTCACCCTCTCGGCGGTCCGCGAGATGGGGGCGCGGCGGGGCATCCTGCTGGCCCACGGCACCTCGGCCGACGTTCCGGGCGGCGACCCGGGACGCGTCGTCGGCTACGCGGCGGTCGTGTTCGTGGCCTGATCTGGGCGGGAGGGGCGCACCGGCCGCCTGGCGCCGGTTCGAGGATCGCCGCTCGGCCGGGTCGAGCCCAGGTCAGGTTCCGGCCGCCGCCCTCGCTCCGCTTGCCGCCCTCGTGCCGGCCGCCGCCGCCAGCCCGGCCTCGAAGGCCGCCAGGTCGGCGGCCACGACCTCCGGACGGTCCGCCCCGACGGCGGTCTCGATCGCCCGGCGGATCGAATCCGGCCCAACCAGGGCCAGGCGGCCGATGAGCGCGCCGAGGGCGACGACGCTGACGAGTCGGTCGTCGCCGGCGCTCCGGGCGAGGGCGGTGCAGGGCAGGCGGAGCTGCTCGAGGTCGGAGCGCCGGCACTCGGCCTCGACCAGCGAGCTGTTCACGACGAGCAGGCCACCCGGGGCAACGAGCGGCTCGAACTTCGCCAGCGAGGGTGGGTTCATCACGATCGCCGCGCTGGCCTGGTCGACGATCGGCGAGCCGATCGGTTCGTCGGCCACGATCACCGTGCACGAGGCGGTGCCGCCGCGCATCTCGGGCCCGTACGAGGGGATCCAGGAGACCTCCCATCCCTCCTCGACCGCGGCCTCGGCCAGGACGCGCCCGGCGAACAGGATCCCCTGGCCGCCGAAGCCGGCGATGATCACCGATCGCTCCACGGCTCAGCCCTCCGCGGCCGGGCCGCTCGGACCGGCGCTGTCGCCCCGGCCGGTGGGGGGAGTCCGCCCGGAGCCGCCGCCGTGCCCCGCCGGGACGCCCTTCAGGCGATCGACCAGGACGCCCGGCGGGTAGGCCGAGGCCACGACCGTCTTCAGGTGCTCGATCGACTCGCGCGGGCTCATTCCCCAGCCGACCGGGCAATTCGAGATCACCTCGACGATCGCGAACCCGGCCCGGGCGAGCTGGACCTCGCAGGCCCGCCGCAGGTATCCCTTCGTCCGGCCGATCGAGCCAGCGTCGGCGACCGACCCGCGCGCGGCGTAGGCCACCCCGGGCAGGAGGGCGAGCATCTCGGTGATCGGGAGCGGGTAACCGTGGAGGGCCGCCTGCCGGCCGGTCGGGGTCGAGGTCGTGCGCTGGCCGAGGAGCGTCGTCGGGGCCATCTGGCCGCCGGTCATCCCGTACACGCCGTTGTTGACGAAGACCGCGGTGATCGGCTCACCGCGAGCGGCGGCATGGATGATCTCGCCCGTGCCGATCGCGGCCAGGTCGCCGTCGCCCTGGTAGGTGAGGACGAACGCGTCCGGGCGGACCCGCCGCACGCCGGTCGCGACCGCCGGCGCCCGGCCGTGGGGAGCCTCGATGAAGTCGAGATCCAGGTAGTCGTAGATGAAGACCGCGCAGCCGACCGGGGCCACGGCGATCGTCTTCGGGCCGAGCTCGAGCTCGCCCAGGACCTCGGCCAGGAGGCGGTGGATGACCCCGTGGCCACAGCCGGGGCAGTAGTGGGTGGACCGGTCGGCGAGCAGGGCGGGCGGCTCGACGATCACCCGAGGCGGGGCATCGATCAGGCTCACCGTGGACCTCCTGTCGGGACGGATCCGGTCGCGGCCGCCAGCCTCCGGAGCGCCTTGACCACCTCGCCCGGGGTCGGCACGACGCCGCCGGCGTGGCCTTCGAAGGCGACGGCCGTCCGTCCCTCGACAGCGAGCCGGACGTCCTCGACCAGTTGGCCCATCGAGAGCTCGACGACGAGGATGCCCCGCGTCCGGGAGGCCAGGGCAGCCAGCTCGCGGCTCGGGAAGGGCCACAGGCTGACCGGGCGGAAGAGGCCGACCGGCAGGCCGGTGGCGCGAGCCCGGGTGATCGCCGTGCGGGCGACCCGGGCCGCCGTGCCGTAGGCGACGACGGCCAGCTCGGCGTCGTCGAGCCGCTCGCTGGCCCAGCGGACCTCGCGCTCGGCGATCAGGCGGTACTTCTCCTGGAGGTGGCGGTTGTGCGCGTCGAGATCCTCGTTGCGCAGGTGGAGCGACTTCACGACCCGCGCCGGACGACCGTCGGCTCC
>JAKAHU010000154.1 GCA_021825385.1 Chloroflexota bacterium
GGGCCGGCTCGAGCTTGGGCCGCTCGGGCGCGACGAGCTCGCCGACCTGATCGAGGGGATCGAGGCCGAGCGGCCCTCGGCCTCCGTGCTCCTGCTCGTTGCGGAACGATCGAGGGGCCTGCCGCTCCTCGCCGAGGAGCTCCTGGCGGCCCGCCGGGAGCTCTCGAGCGCCTCGCTCACGGGCTCGCTCGAGGAGCTCGTGACGGCCCGGCTGGCGCTCCGCTCGCCGGAGTGCCGGCGCGTCGTGCGCCTCCTCGCCCCGAGCGGAGGCTCGCTCACGATCGGCCAGCTGGTGGAGGTGGCGGCCGCCTACGAGCGCGGTGCCGGTGCGCCGCCGCCGCGCTCGACGACCGCCCCCCGACGGCGGTCCGGTCTCCTCGACGCCGACCTCGCGGCCGGTCTCGACGAGGCGATCGAGTCGGGGATCCTCGTCCTCAAGCCGGCCGGCAGCGCGGGGGGCGGAGCGCTCGAGGCCGGCGCCGTGGTGCGGTTCCGTCACGAGCTGATCGGCCGAGCGGTCGCGCTCGACATCCTGCCCACGAACCGCCCGCGTCACCACGCGGCGCTCGGCACGGCCCTGGCTGCGCTGCCGGCGGCGGCCGCCCGCCACTGGCTCGCCGCCCACGAGAACGTGCGGGCGCGCCAGGCCGCGATCGAGGCGGCCGGTCGGGCCGAGCTCCTCGATTCGCCGGGCGACGCGCTCGCCCACCTCGAGCTGGCCCTCGAGCTGGGGGCCGACGATCCGGCCGCCGAGCTCCGGGCCCGGGCCGCTGAGGCCGCGTTCGGTGCCGGCAGGCCGGCCCGGGCCAGCGCGTACGCCGAGGCGGCGATCGCACGCCTCGACCAGCGCCGGGACCGCCTCGTCGTGGCCCGCCTTCACGAGCGGCTCGGTCGCTACCGGCGGGCCGCCGGGGACCACGATGGCGCGGTCGCGGCGATCCGGCGCGCGGTCGAGCTCGTGCCGCCCGGGGAGAGTGTCGATCGGGCCCGCGTGCTGGCCGCCCTGGCCCAGGTGCGGATGCTCGATGGGAGGTTCTCCGAGGCCGAGGAGGACGCCCTGGAGGCGCTTCGGGTCTGCCAGGAGCTCGGCGACGCGGCGTCGCTCGAGGAGACGCATGCCCTGACCACACTCGGGGTCGTCCGCGGCTGGGGGGACGATCCCGAGTCGGGCCTGGCGATCCTGCGCCAGGCGCGCGAGCGGGCCCGGGCGCTGGGCGATCGCGACGGCTACTTCCGAGCGACCGCCAACCTGACGACCGTCCTCGATCTCCTCGGCCGGCGCGAGGAGGCGATCGAGGTCTCGTACGAGGGGATCGAGGAAGCTCGGCGGGTCGGTCAGGAGGCCGTGTACGGCAACTTCCTGCGTGGCAATGCCGCCGAGTCGCTCTTCCTGCTCGGGCGCTGGGCGGAGTCGCGGGCGCTCAGCCAGGCCGCCCTGGAATGGAGCGAGGGCGGCGCCAGTCACGTCTGGTCGCTCGTGAACCTGGCCATGGTCGAGACCGAAACGAGCGCCGGCGAGCTGGCCGGCCGCCTCCTCGGCCAGGCCCTGCTCGACGTCGAGACGGTGCGCGAGGCGCAGTACTCGGTGCCCGCCTACCGGGTCGCGGCCTCGTTCGCGCTCTGGCGCGGCGACCTGGTCGACGCCCGCCGGGCGGTCGAACGCGGCTGGGAGCGCGTCCGCGAGACCGAGGACTGGAGCCTGATCGCGAAGATGGCGGCGACGGCGCTCGAGGTCGACGCCGAGATCGCCCTGGCGGCCCGGGAGCGGCGGGAGATCGCCACGATCGCGGCTGCCCGAGCCCGGGCGACCGAGGTGCTCACGCTGGCCCGAGCCGCGGTCAGCACCGCCGGCGTGCCCGCCTCACTCGGTTCCCGGCGTGAGGCGGAGGCGATGCTCGCCACTGCGGTCGCCCATCGCGCCCGGCTGGAGGGACGGACCGATGCCGCGACCTGGGCCGCGGTCGCCGCGACCTGGGCGGCGGTCGGCAACCGCTATCAGGTCGCCCGCGCCCGCTGGCGCGAGGCGGAGGCGCTCCTGGCGGCCGGCGAGGACGCGCGGACGGCGCGCCGGCTGGCTCGCCGGCCGCTCCTCGAGGCGGTCCGGATCGCGGCCGAGCTGGGGGCGGGCCCGCTCCTGCGCGAGTTGACCGAGCTGGCCGGCCGAGCCCTGATTACCCTTCCGGAGCCGCTGCCACCGTCGGGCTCCTGGGTGGTCGTCCCGGGTACGGCGGCCGGGGGGGCGACGGGGATGGCGATCAGCGCCGGGGACGCGACGGCCGTGGCTGCCACGACCGGTCGGGGCGGGAACGGCAGCGGTCCCGGCTCGGAGCCGGGTGATGGGTCGTCCGACCTCGTGCGCCGATTCGTCGGTGAGCCGGCGCCGCGGCGGGCCGACCCGTTTGGACTCTCACCCCGAGAGAAGGAGGTCCTGGCCCTGATCGCCGAGGGCCGCACGAACCGAGAGATCGGCAGCCGGCTGTTCATCACCGAGGCGACGACCGCGGTCCACGTCCGTCGGATCCTGGCCAAGCTCGGAGTGGGGGGCCGGGTGGAGGCGGCCACGGTGGCCATCCGCCTCGGGCTCACCGAGCGCCGGCCGCGCTGAGCCACGTTGCTCGCGGGGCCGTGTCCTGGCCACGGCTCGGGACGCCAGCGACCGGGGCGGACGGCACGAGACCCGGACGGGAGGATCGTCCGGGTCTCGAGTCGGTTGACGTTCGCCACGCGATGGGCACGCGTCGCGGCGTCCTTGCTGCCGCCTGGTCCGGCCGGCGGAATCACACCGTACCCCGCGGGGATCCTCCGGCCCACGGGACGAAGGTACCGGTCGAGCCTCCTGCCGCTGACCCGAAAGTACCGGTGGTCGGCACCTCGACCGCCCGCCGGCGCAACGGATGGCGGGTTCCAACCCGTCCGATCGACCCTCCGGCGTGACCCCTGACCGGCGGGCCCACCCTGGCCGGGATTGCGGCTACACTCAGGGGGCTGTGTCCGCGCCCGTGGTGTGCCCCGGTGCGGCCGGACCCGAACCCCATCGATCCACCGTGGAAGGGCATGTTGATGCACATCGCACGATCCCTCGTCCCGCTGGCCCCGATCGCCGGCCTGGCCGTCCTCCTCGCCGCCTGCTCCGGCAGCACCGCCGGTCCGGGCTGGACGTATGCGCCGCCCCCGCCCGCCACGGCCACGCCCGCCCCGGCCTCGTCGTCGCCGGCCGCCCCCTCGGCTGCCCCGTCCGCCGTGACGCCGGGCGAATCCCCGGCCGCTTCGGCCGGCCAGCCGGGCGGCATCGTGCTCAAGCTCGTGGCCCAGAACATCCAGTTCGACCAGGCCGAGCTCGAGGCGCCGGCGAACCAGCCGTTCACGATCGAGTTCAGCAACCAGGACGCCGGCCTGCCGCACAACGTCGCGATCAAGGACGCGGCCGGGATGGAGGTGTTCAAGGGCGAGATCTTCAACGGGGTCGACACCCGCCAGTACCAGGTCCCGGCTCTGCCGGCCGGGACGTACACGTTCATGTGCACCGTCCACCCGAACATGACCGGGACCCTGACCGTCAAGTAGGACTGGTCGGCCGGCGGGCGGGCATGGGCGAACCGGCCGGGTCCGCGGCTGAGGCCCGGGCCAGCTGAGGGAGGTCGCCGATGAGCGACAACATCTGCTACCGCGACGCCTACGCCCGCTCGGTCGAGGCGATCGTGGTCGCCGTCGAGCCGGGCCAGGCGGGAACCGGCGCGGCCGGCACGTCCGGGTCGGGCGAGGCGGGGGCGGCCGTTGTCCTCGACCGGACGGTCTTCTACCCCGGCGGCGGCGGCCAGCCGGCCGATCGGGGCGTCCTGCGGGCGTCCGACGGGCGGATCTGGGCGGTGGTCGGAGCGCGCAAGTCAGGCGATGAGATCGTCCACCTGCTCGAGCCGTCCGCCCCCGGCGGCGATCTCCCCGCGGTCGGTGAGCGGGTCACGGTGGAGATCGACTGGCAGCGCCGCCACGCCTTGATGCGGACCCACACCGCCCTCCATGCCCTGTGCGGAGTCGTCTGGCGCGACTACCGGGCGCAGGTGACCGGCGGCAACATGGAGCCGGGCGCCGGCCGGATGGACTTCGAGTTCGAGCGGATGAGCGGCGACCTGGTGGACGAGATCGAGGCGAGGGTGAACGCCGAGCTGGCCGCCGGGCGTGAGGTCCGAGTGGCGGTCCTCCCGCGGGCCGAGGCATTCGCGATCCCCGACCTGATCCGGACCAAGATCAACCTCCTGCCCGAGGGGATCGAGCAGATCCGCACGATCGAGATCGTCGGCCTCGACCTCCAGGCCGACGGTGGCACGCACGTCGCGAACACGCGCGAGGTTGGCTCGATCCGGGTCACCGGCTACGAGTCGAAGGGCCGGATCAACAAGCGGATCCGGATCGAGCTCCTCGATCCGGCCTGACCGGCCCGATCGGGCCCGACCGGGCCGACCGGTCCGACCGGCCCGGCGTCAGACCTGCTTCACGGCCGCGAGCAGGGCGGCCAGGCCCTCCTTCGCGTCGGCAAAGAGCATCCCGGTCTTCGGGTTCGTGTACAGCTCGTTGTCGATCCCGGCGTAGCCGCGACCCATCGAGCGCTTGATCACGATGATCGACTTGGCCTTGTCGACGTCCAGGATCGGCATCCCCGAAATCGGCGTCCCGGGCCGGCGGGCGGCCGGGTTCGTGACGTCGTTGGCCCCGACCACGAGCGCCACGTCGCAGCGCTCGAACTCGGGGTTGATCTCGTCCATCTCCTTGAGCTGGGGATAGGGGACGTTCGCCTCGGCGAGCAGGACGTTCATGTGGCCGGGCATCCGGCCGGCGACCGGATGGATCGCGTACTTCACATCGACCCCCCGGCTCTCGAGCTGCTCGGCCAGCTCACGGAGGGCGTGCTGGGCCTGGGCGACCGCGAGGCCGTAGCCGGGGACGATGATCACCGAGCTGGCATAGGCGAGCTGGATCGCGGCGTCGTCGGCGGAGATCTCGCGGACCGTGCCGCCGGCCCCCGCGACCGCCCCGACGACTCCCTCGCCGCCGCCGAAGCCGCCGGCGATGATGTTCATGATCGAGCGGTTCATCGCGTCGGCCATCAGCTTGGTCAGGATGCCGCCCGAGGCCCCGACGAGGGCGCCCGAGATGATCAGGACCGGGTTGCTGATCACGAAACCGGCCATCGCCGCCGCGGTCCCGGTGAACGAGTTGAGCAGGCTGATCACGACCGGCATGTCCGCCCCGCCGATCGGCAGGACCATCGTGATCCCGAACAGCAGGCCGGAGGCGATAATCGCGAACAGGATGGCCGTCTTGGCCGTCGTGTCGAACGTCAGTGCGCCGCCGGAGCCGAGGACGAGGGCGACGAAGCCGCCGAGCGCGATGAGCGCGAAGAGCGAGGTGAGGACCCGTCCGCCGGGGACGATGATCGGCTTGCCGCGGATCAGGCCCTGGAGCTTGCCCGAGGCGATCAACGAGCCGCTGAACGTGACGCAGCCGATGACGACGCCGAGGACGACGAAGATGGAGGTCGTGACGTTCTCCTCGGCCGTCCCGGCGACCTTGAGGTAGTCGTCGATCGCGACCAGCGCCGCCGCGCCGCCGCCGACCGCGTTGAAGAGCGAGACGAGCTGGGGCATCGCGGTCATCTTCACGGTCCGGGCCAGGTACAGCCCGAGGCCGCCGCCGATCGCGAAGCCGACGAGGATGATCACCCAGGCGGTCAGGTTCAGCCCGCCCTCCCGGGTGACGAGATAGAGGAGGGTCGTGGCCACCGCCAGGGTCATGCCGCCGGCGCTCAGCCGGTTCCCGTCACGGGCGGTCGCGGGCGAGTTCATCTGGTGCAGTCCGATCACGAACGCTGCGGCACCCGCCAGCCAGGCGAGGAAGACGATGGTGTAGATCCAGTCCTGTGACATTCGGCTGGCTCCTCGATCAGGCGTTGCCCGAGGGAGTCGAGCGACCCTCGGACCCGGCCTTCGCGGCCGCCGGCTTCTTCCTGAACATCTGCAGCATCCGGTCGGTGACGACGTAGCCGCCGACCACGTTCGCGGCCCCGAAGACCATCGCCACGAAGGCGAGCGCGTAGGAGAGCGGGCTGTCGGCCGAGGCGGCGATCAGCATCGCGCCGACGAGGACGATCCCGTGGATCGAGTTCGCGCCCGACATCAGCGGCGTGTGGAGCGTGGCGGGAACCTTGCTGATCACCTCGAACCCAACGAGGATCGCCAGGGTGAAGATCGCGAGCGAGGAGAGCAGTTCGGGGCTCATGCGCTGGCACCTCCGGTCGGGGCCGGCTCGGCCGGCTCGAGCAGCTTCTTCGTCGCTGCCTGGACGACCGCGCCGCCGTGGGTGATGACGGTCGCCGCGGTCACCTCATCGGAGAAGTCGAGATGGAGCGCGCCGTCCTTCACCATCCCGAGCAGGAGGGCGGAGATGTTCCGGGCGTAGAAGGCGGAGGCGCCGGCGGGCATTGTGGCCGGCAGGTTCTCCGGGCCGATGATCGTGACTCCGTTGTCGGTCACGATCGTCTCACCCGGCTTCGTCAGCTCGCAGTTGCCACCGAGCGTGCTCGCGGCCATGTCCACGATCACCGAGCCGGGCCGCATGGCGCGGACCGCGTCGGCGGTCACCAGGAGCGGCGGGCGCCGGCCCGGGACCTGGGCGGTCGTGATCACCACGTCCATCGAGGCGATCACGCCGTTCAGCTCGGCCTGCTGGGCGGCCCGTTCCTCGGGCGTCAGCTCGCGCGCATAGCCACCGGACCCGGTCGCGTCGATCACCGTCTTCAGGGTGACGAACGTGGCCCCGAGCGACTCGGCCTGCTCCTTCGTCTCCGGGCGCACGTCGTAGGCCTTGACCACGGCCCCCAGCCGGCGGGCCGTGCCGATCGCCTGGAGCCCGGCCACGCCGATCCCCAGGATCAGCACGTTCGCCGGTCGGGCCGTCCCGGCGGCGGTCGTCAGGAGCGGGAAGTAGCGGCCGTACGAGTTCGCCGCGAGCAGGACCGCCTTGTAGCCGGCCACGTTGGCCTGCGAGGAGAGCGCATCCATCGTCTGCGCCCGCGAGAGGGTCCGGGGGATCGCGTCGAGGCTGATCGCGGTGACACCGCGGGCAGCGAGGCGCGCCATCAGCCCCGGGTCGAGGAGCGGCTGGAGCAGCCCGATCACGGTCTGGCCGCTGCGCAGGCGCGCGACCTCGGCCTCGGCCGGCTTCTGCACGCGCAGGATCACGTCCGCTTGGGCATACAGCTCGTCGGTGGAGACGATCGTCGCCCCGGCGTCCGCGTACGCCTGGTCGGGCAGAAAGGCGCCGTCGCCGGCACCCCGTTCGATGAGCAACTCGAGCCCGGCGGCTGTGAGCTTGCCGAGCGCTTCGGGTACCAGGGCGACGCGCCGCTCGCCGGGCGCTGTCTCCTTGGCGACGCCGACCTTCATGGGCACCACCTGTGAGATAGAGCTTGGGCTGGGGTTCGGGTGAAGGATAGCGGCGAACACGCAATGCTGCGCGCTCGGCACGAGCGGCACCCCGGCCAGGGCCCGGACTAGCGCCTCGGGCGGGGGCCGGCCGGGACCGGGGCGGGGGCCGGCGGCGGTTCGTGCCCTCCGGCGGCCGGTTCCGGGCCGGATGGCCGTGCCCGATCGCGCCGTGCCGGTCTACGCTCGTGAGCGTGTGGAGGTACCCGATGCACGGGCTCACGAAGAAGGTCCAAGCCAGCACGAGACAGCCCACCAGCCGGTCCACTCTCGCCCACCCGAGTGGTGCGGTCACCTGGATCGACTCGACCCGGGCGATCGTGGCCCGGACTGGCCGGAATGGCCGGATCTCGGTGTCGGTCATCCGGCCCGATCCCGAGCTCGTCGAGGAGCGGATTCCGTTCCTCAGCCAGGTCGTCGACGAGATCGGTGACCGTGACCGGGTCGTGATCATGGGCCCGGACGCGATGCGCGTCGAGCTCGAACGAGAGTACGTCACGATCTTCCAGCGGCCGGACCGGATCGTGGACGTCGAGACGAGCGGGCCGACCGAGCAGACCGAACTCGTCCGGCGCCTCGAGCTGTTGACCTCGGGCTGAGCGCCGGGGGTTGCCGCCGGGGGCCGGCGCGCCGGCGCTCGAGGCTACGGACCGAGGCTCGGGGTGATCGTCGGTTCGGGCCCGGTCGACGCGCCGGCGCTCGGTGACGGGGTGACCGGAGGCGACGGCTCGGCCGACGGTGAGGGGCTGCCGGAGTCGCCCGGCGTGGCGGCGGGCGAGGCGCTCGGTGGCGCGCTCGGGGGCGCGCTTGCGCTCGGGCGGGGGGTCGGAGTCTGTGTCGGTGCCCGGCAGATGACCCGCGGCGGCCGCGGGGCGGGGCCGGCCGGGGTGGCGTTGCCCGGAGTACCGGCCGGGGTCGGCGATCCCTGCGGCGTCGGGCTGGCAGAACCGCCGGCCGCGCCA
>JAKAHU010000155.1 GCA_021825385.1 Chloroflexota bacterium
AGTACGTCGTCCCGGGCGGGATCGACGTCCACACGCACATGGAGCTGCCGTTTGGCGGCACGTTCGCCAAGGACACGTTCTTCACCGGCACGCGGGCGGCCGCCTGTGGCGGGACGACGACGATCGTCGACTTCGCCGTCCAGTCGAGGGGCCGCTCACTCCGCGAGGGCCTCGACACCTGGCACGCCAAGGCCCAGGGCAATGCCGTCGTCGACTACGGCTTCCACATGATCATGTCCGACGTGAACGACCAATCGCTGGCCGAGATGGACCAGCTGGTGGCCGAGGGGGTGCCCGACTTCAAGCTCTTCACCGCCTATCCGGGCGTCTTCTTCAGTGACGACGGGGCGATCTTCCGGGCGATGCAGCAGACCGCGAAGAACGGCGGCCTGATCATGATGCACGCGGAGAACGGCCTGGCGATCGACGTCGTCGCGGCCGACCAGGTCGCGGCCGGCCACACCGACCCCTACTACCACGGCGTCGCCCGCTACCCGATCTTCGAAGGCGAGGCGACGAACCGGGTGATCCGTCTGGCCGAGGCGGCCGGCGTCCCGGTCTACATCGTCCACATGTCGGCCCGCGACGCGCTGAACGAGCTGCGTGCCGCCCGCGACCGGGGCGCCCGGGCGTTCGCCGAGACGTGCCCGCAGTACCTGTTCCTGACCCTCGACGACCTGGGCAACGGGTTCGAGGGCGCGAAGTTCGTCTGCTCGCCGCCGCTCCGCCCGGCCGACCACGCCGAGGAGCTCTGGACCGGCCTGGTCAAGGACGACCTCCAGGTCGTCTCGACCGACCACTGCCCGTTCGACTTCCACGGCCAGAAGGAGCTCGGTCGGGGCGACTTCCGGAAGATCCCCAACGGCCTGCCCTCGGTCGAGGACCGGGTCGACCTGCTCCACGACGGCGGCGTCGTCGGCGGCCGGTTCACCAAGGAGCGCTGGGTCGAGGTGATCTCGACCGCGCCGGCGAAGATGTTCGGGCTCTACCCGAAGAAGGGCGCCGTCGCGGTCGGCTCGGACGCCGATCTGGTCGTCTACGACCCGAACGCGAAGCGCACGATCTCGGCCGCGACCCACCACATGGACGTCGACTACTCGTGCTACGAAGGCCGGGTCGTCCAGGGCCGCTCGGACATCGTCCTGTCGCGCGGCTCGGTCGTCGTCCGGAACGGCGAGTTCACCGGGCGGGCCGGCCACGGCCAGTTCGTCAAGCGCGCCCCGGCCGATTTCGTCCGCCAGAGCTGAGGCCAGCCCGGACCGCGGGGCGACGCGCCAGCGAAGCGAGGCGCGAGCGAAGCCCCGCGGCCTCTCCGGCCTAGCGGTAGGGCCGGTTCCTGTACGGCCGGTTCCTGGCCTCGAACCCCTCCGCCGGTTCCGGCCAGGTGAGCCGTGAGCGGTCGGCGGCCTCGGCGGCCCGGGCGGCCTCGGCGGCCGCGCGTCGAGCGTGGCGGGTGGCCAGGCCGAGCCCAACCAGGCACCCGACCGCGATCACGGCGGCGATCGCCTGCTCGGCGCGCAGCGGGCCGAGGACGACCGGATCGCGCCAGGTGAACGCGACCGCGAAGCGGACGACCGCCCATAGCCCGACCGCGAGGAGGAGCACCCGACCGTCGGGCTGCCCGTGAGCCGCGGGCTCGGGCACGCCGCGGACCAGCCCGGCGGGCGCCGGAACGCGGCGCGAGCGGCGCGCGGCCACGACGACGAGGACGAGGAACAGGACCGCCAGGGTCAGCCCGGCCTCGAGCAGCTGCGAGGGCCAGGCCGGGGTGGCCGGATCGAGCGAGCCCCACGGTCCGGGTCCCGCGTACGCGGTCGCCCACGAGCCGTCCCAGGGCGCCCCCTGGCCCGAGCCGCCGAGCGCCATCGCCGCCTTGCCCAGGGCGAGCCCGACCAGGAGCGGCACGGCCGCGACGTGCGCCCAGGGCCCAACCGGCACCTCGAGCAGGCGGACGACGTAGGCGCCGGTGAGCGCTCCGACCACGAGCGCCAGGCTGAGCTCGAGGCTCCCCTGCCCCGGGTCGATGATCGCCTCCGGCCGGGCGGTGTAATAGTCGAGGTGGAGCAGGACGTAGCCCAGCCGGCCCCCGAGAACCGCGCCGGGCACGATCCCGAGGACAATGAACAGGAGGTCGTCGCGGCGCAGGTGGTCGGCCCCGGCCGGTGCCCGCCGGTCGGGGAGATCGCCGTCGGCAGGGGTCCGGCCGGCGATCAGGGCCGCGAGCACGAGCGCGACGAGGATCGCCCCGGCGAGGGCGAGCGTCTCCCACCGGATCGCCCGGTCGTCGAGGCGCAGGTACGGGTCGAAGTCGAGCACGAAGGCGGCGATCGGCACGGCCCGGCCAGTGTAGCCGGAGCCGCCGGGCGCGGGCGGCCGTCAGCCGACCGGCTCGGCGACGACCGGCAGGGTCCGGATCGCATGGGGCACGACGAGGAGCTCGAGCGGGCGTCCGACCCCGGGCGGGCGACCGACGCCCGAGGGGCGACCGAGCCCGGGCGATCGATCGCGCTCGGTAGTCGGCTCCCGTCTCCAGTCGGCCGCAGCCGCCGTCCGCACCAGCTCGCCGGCCAGAGCGAGACCCTCGTCGAGCGTCGCCGCCGTCCGCATCCCGCACCCGGCCGGGACCTCCGGGTGCTCGGCCCCAACGACGATGATCGACGCCTCACCCAGCACACGCGCCACGAGATAGGCACGCTGCTCGCCGCCGCGCGCCCCCTCGCGCCTGAGGCGCTCGACCAGCTCGGCCGGGCCGGGCGCGTCGCGCAGCGCCTCGAAGAAGCGCCGCTCCCCCACCCCGGCACCGGCACCCTCCGGGATCGTGGCCGGCAGGAGGTAGACCCCGCCGGGCCGGACCGCCGGGACCGGCCCGAAGTGGAGGTAGGTGACCGCCCGGGTCGCCTGATAGAGGTTCGCCTCCTTGGGCGCCCCGACGCCCGCGATCGCGACGTCCGCCCGGCGTGCGACCGGGACCGTGAACGCCTCGGCCGCGACCGCCGCCAGGTGGTGGTGGACCGCCTCGGGCTCTCCGGCGGCGACGGCGAGCGGGCGACCGTCGGCGTCGGCGACGAGGTTGATCACGAGCTCGAGCCCGGCCAGCCGGCCGATCTCGACGACCGCCTCGTGGAACGGGTTGCCCTCGAGCCTCGCCAGGCGGACCCCCGCCTGGTCGAGCATCGCGATCCCGTGGGTCGCCGCGATCGTCGGCTCACCGGCCAGGCCGATCGCGACCGTCTTCGCCCCGCCCGAGTAGCCCGCGTACTGGTGCGGCTCGACGACCCCGGTCGAGACGAGCAGGTCCGCCTCGAGGGCGAGCCGGTTCGTCGTGGCCGGGATGCCGGCCGCGGTCCGGCCGAGGTCGACGATCGCGTCGGGGTCCTGGGCGTCGTGGTCGACGACCCGGCAGCGGGCGACGACCGCGGGGCCGAGCTTGGCCCGTTTCTCCGCCTCGGTCGAGGCGCGGTGGAGCCCGGTCGCGACGACGATCGTGATCTGCGGGGCGGCGATCCCGCCCGCCTCGATCGCGGCCAGGAGCGGCGGCAGAAACCGATCGTCCGGGCAGTCGCGGGTCGCGTCGGTGACGGCGATCACCGCCGTCGGGGCGCGTCCGGAGGCCCGGGCCCGCGAGGCGGCCCGGGCGGCGAGCTCGGGCAGGGTCGGACCGGCGATCGGGTGGGCGAGAGCGTCGGCGATCGCCCGGTCGAGGTCGCCCAGGGCCGGCAGCCGGGGCGTCGCGGCGAGCGTCGCGTGCCAGCCGGCGGGCAGGCGGGCCCGCGCCCTGCCCGACCCGAGCGGTACGACGATCTCGACCGTGGGCGTCACCGGATCAGCGTACGACGGGAGTGGGAGCGTGTGCCGGGCGCGGGAAGCCCGGGAATCCGAGTGCCCGCCGGCGTCGCCGGCGGGCACTCAGCCTGGTTCGAACGAACCGCTACTTGATCAGGGTGTAGACAACCGCATGAGCGACCTCACTGGAACCACTCATCACCCTCAGGGTGGCGGAGTGGCCGCCGCTCTCGGCACCCTTGGCGGCCGACATCGTGATCGTCACGGTCGCCGAGGCCCCGGGGTCGAGTGTCACCGGCGCCGAGCTGACGCTGTAGGTCACGCCGGTACCGGTCAACGAGCCGATCGAGACGCCGTACGTCCCGCCGGAGCCGGTCAGGTCGGAGAGGGTCAGGGTGAACGTGCGGGTCTGGCCGGAGCCCGAGGGCACGGCCCCGAAGCTGACGCTGACCGGGTCGAGGGCAACCTTCGCCCCGACGGCCGAGAGGAGGTTCTCCCGCCCGGCCCCGATGATGTTCGGATCGGTGACGATGGTTGTGCCCTGCTTGTAGTCCTTGAGGACTCCCTGGTCGGCGGTGTTCACGATCGCCGAGCGGATCTGGGCGGCGCTCCAGTTCTGGCCGGCCAGCTGGCTCGCCCACTTGACCACGGCCGCCGACCCGGCCAGGTGCGGGGTCGCCATCGAGGTGCCCTGGAAGAAGGCAAAGCAGTCGACCCCCGCTTCACAGAAGCTCTGCGGGATCGAGCTGAGGACGTTGACGCCGGGGGCGACGACGTCGGGCTTGACCCGGAAGTCGACGTCGGTCGGGCCCTGGCTGCTGAAGCCGGCCATGATGTCCACGTTCGAAGTCGTGAAGTAGGTCATCGTGGCCCCGATCGTAGCGGACTGACCGTCGGCGGCCATGAGGGCGGTCCGGTCACCGAGCCCGGCCATGTAGGCCGGGACCGTGGGCTGGTTCGGCGTCCCGTCCTGGCCCATCGAGACCGGATCGCCGGCCACGTTGTTGACGACGATCACCGCCGCCGCGCCGGCGTTCTGCGCGTTCCGGATCTTGGTCGAGAACGTGCAGCCGCCCCGGCTGATCAGCGCGGTCGTGTCGGTCAGGCTGCCGGGTGCAAGAGCGGAACAGGCCGTGCTCAGGCTCGTGACGGGCGGGTTGCTGCCACTGGTGACCGTCACCACCTCGAGCAGTTTGGTCAGGTCGGAAGGGACCGTCTCGAACTCGCCGGCCGCGATCCCGTACGTGTTGCTGTCGCCGTCGATGTTCAGCGGCGCCCCGACGAAGTGCGGGACCGTGCTCGCGCCCGCGGTCAGCGCGCGTGCCGCCGAGCCGGGCGATTCGACCGTGAAGTGGCCCGGCCCGCTGTTGCCGGCCGCGACCGCGACGACCATGTTCGCCTGATCGAGGTCGTCGACCGCCATCGTCAGGAGGTCCTGGATCCCGCTCGCGCCGCCGCCGAGGCTCATGTTCGCGACGTCCATGCCGTCGGCGTAGGCGGCCTCGAGCGCGTTCAGGATGTCCTCCGAGCGCGCGCTCTGAACCTCGCCCGGGAAGACGTTGTAGTTGCCCAGGAGCGCCCGGGGCGCGACGCCCGAGATCCCGTAGGGGATCGTGACGCCGTTCACCGTGGCCGGGGTGTTGTAGTTGCAGGCGACCGTGCCGGCGACGTGGGTGCCGTGCTCCTGGATCGCCTCGGCGGTGTAGCCGCGGCTCGGGGTCTTGTTGTTGAAGACCCGGGCCACGATCACCTTATTGTTCGTGAACTGGTGGTCACCCAGCTGCGCCTGGGCGGGATACCCGGAGTCGGAGAAGCACGGGTGCGTATTGTCGATCCCGGTGTCGACGATCGCGACCTTGATCCCCTCGCCAGCGTTGGCCGGCGAACCACCGGCCGCCGTCCAGGCGTCGATGGCCTGGATGATCCCGAGGTCGGGGTCGTCAGCCGTCGGGTAGTACAGCCCCTGGTACTCGGCCCGGACCACCTGGGGCGCCCGGCGGATCAGATCGAGGCTCGTGCCGTTCAGCCGGACCGCGACCGCGTTGAGCGAGATGTCGAACTCGCCGGTCACTCGGGCGGCCGGGGCGTTCGCCCGCAGCCAGGCCCTGAAGTCGTTCCGGACCTTGTTCAACTGGGCCCGATACGCCCTCACCGTGTTGCTGTTGAAGTCGATCTTCTTGCCCGGCGCGGGCTTCGTCCTGACGTAAGTGGAGAGCGGATCGCCCGCCAGCTGGACGATCGCCGAGCCGGTGTCAACGGTCGCCCCCGCCGCGGGGGCATCGCTCGAGGGACTCGCTTTCGATGACAGTGCGCCCACCGGCGCGGCGCCCGCGAGGGCGACGACGACCGCCAGGGCCAGGATCAGCCTGATCCGTCGCACGATGACCCACCTCCTGCTGCGTGAGGGTGAGCGGCCCCGCAGGGCCGTCTGTTAGGGTCGAGTCTAGTACCGTCGGCAGACCGCGCGCCATCTCTTCCGGAACGGCCGGACGAGGTTGCGGTGCCCAGCCGCACCGGTACCGAAGGCCGCACCGGCGCCGTCCAGCCGCACCGTCGCTCCTCCTGCCCGGCCCGGCTCGGGGCGGCTCCGCTCGGCCTCGCCGGTGGCCGCCGGCCCGCCTCTCAGAGTGCGGCGAGCTTCGCGACGAGCTCGCGGACCGCGCCGGCGGAGCGGTCGAAGGCGGCCTGCTCCTCCTCGGTCAGGGGGATCTCGAGGACCCGCTCGAGCCCGCCCCGGCCGAGGACGACCGGGACGCCGACGAACAGGTCGCTCGTCCTGAACTCGCCCTGGAGGAGGACGGCGCAGGGCAGGACCCGCCGGCGATCGAGGAGGATCGACTCGACCATCTCGAACACCGACGCGGCCGGGGCGTAGAAGGCCGAGCCGGTCTTGAGCAGGGCGACGACCTCGGCCCCGCCGTTCGCGGTCCGTTCGCACAGCGCCCGGACCCGCTCGGGCGAGAGCAGCTCGGTGATCGGGATCCCGGCCACGGTCGAGTAGCGCGGCAGGGGGACCATCGTGTCGCCGTGACCGCCGAGGACGAAGGCGTGGGTGTCCTCGACCGAGACGCCCAGCTCCTGGGCGATGAACGTCCGGAAGCGGGCCGAGTCGAGCACCCCGGCCATCCCCAGAACCCGCTCGCGGGGGAAGCCGGAGACCTGGAGCGCGACGTGACACATCGCGTCGAGCGGGTTCGTGACGATGATCAGGATCGCGTCGGGCGACTGCTTGACCGCCTGCTCGACGACCGAGCGGACGATCCCGGCGTTCTTGGCCAGCAGATCGTCGCGACTCATCCCCGGCTGGCGGGCCAGGCCGGAGGTGACGACGACGATGTCCGAGCCGGCCGTGTCGGCGTAGTCGTTCGTGCCCGTGATCCGGGCGTCGTGGCCGACGACCGGGGCCGCCTCGGCCAGGTCGAGCGCCTTGCCCTGGGGCAGGCCCTCGACGATATCGACCAGGACGACGTCGGCCAGGCCGGCCTCCGCGATCCGCTGGGCGGTCGTCGCCCCGACGTTGCCGGCGCCCACCACGGTGACCTTGTTGCGAGCCATGACTGGCAGCTCCTTTCGCGATCGTGCGCCCGGACGCCGGCGCGATTGATGACTAGTAGGTCTCGACGCGGACGGGGGTGAGCGCGAAGTCCCGGACGTTGCGGGTCAGGACCGCGGCGTCGGTGGCGACCGCGGCCGCGGCGATCAGGGCGTCGGCCAGGCTGAGACGCCGGCCACGAGCGTGCGCCTCGGCTCGCCAGCGACCGGCGATCATCGCCTGCTCCGGGCCGGACTGGACGAACTCGACCGGCTCGAGGAACGCGCGCAGCCTGGGCTCGTCGCGCTCGAGCAGCCCGGCGCGCACTTCGCACACGACGATCTCGTTGACGATCGGCTCGCCGCCCTCGGAGAAGACGGCCTCCCATCGCCACTCCGCCTCCGGGAGCCCTCGCAGGTAGTCGATCAGGAACGTCGAATCAACGATGAGCCGCACGGGGGTCGCTCAACTTCGGGATCGGGTCGGGCCCCGGATCGGTCTCCTCGGCGCGTATCGCCCGCACCCACTCGACCACCTGTTCTGACGTGGCCCAGTGCGGATAATCCTCGGCCTTCAGGATACCGAAGCTCTTCCCCCACGCCTGCCGGAGCTTCTCCCGCCGGAGCTTGTACCGGATCGCGTCGGCCACGAACCGGCTCCGGTTGCGAGGTCCAGCGACGCGGTCGAGCTCCTCGACCAGGTCGTCGGGCAACAGGAGGTTCGTGCGCACACTCATGCGCACATGATTGCGCACACGGCCGGTCCCGGTCAAGGACGGACCCCGCCCCAGGCTCGCCACCTACTCGACCCGCGGACCCGCCGCCCGGACCCCCTCGCTCACCCCGTCGGCGTACTGGTCGAAGTTGTGGGCGAACATCCGGGCCAGCTCGCGGGCCTGGGCGTCGTAGGCCTCGGGATCCTGCCAGGTCGAGCGCGGCTGGAGGAACTCGCTCGGCACGTCCGGGCACCAGAGCGGAACGGCGACCCCGAAGATCGGGTCGGTCTCGGTCGGAACGCCGTCGAGCTTGCCGGCCAGGGCGGCCCGGACCATCGAGCGGGTGAAGTTGATGTTCATCCGCTCCCCCACCCCGTACGGCCCGCCGGTCCAGCCGGTGTTCACCAGC